>DAOMPU010000373.1:0-2763 GCA_035444925.1 Terricaulis sp.
AGACTTCGTTCATGTTGTCGGGGTTCGACACCGCGCCGATCGTGGCCATGCACACGTCCGGCACCATGCGCACTTCGCCCGAGGCCATGCGCAGCTGCGCGTAGCCGGCGTCGCGGCCGACGACCTGAGCGTACGTGCCAGCCGAACGCGCCATCTGGGCGCCCTTCTTCGGCTTCAGCTCGATATTGTGAACGATGGTGCCGACCGGGATGGCCTTCAGCAGCATCGCGTTGCCGGGCTTCACGTCCACCTTCTCGCCGGCGATCACTTTGTCGCCCGCCTTCAGGCGTTGCGGCGCGATGATGTAGGCCTGCTCGCCGTCCGCGTAGGTCAGCAGCGCGATGAACGCGGTGCGGTTGGGATCGTACTCGAGCCGTTCAACGGTGGCTTCGACATCCCACTTGCGGCGCTTGAAATCGATGATCCGATAGGTGCGCTTGTGCCCGCCGCCATGGCGGAACGCGGTCACGCGGCCGGCGTTGTTGCGCCCGCCCGACTTGGTCAGGCCTTCGGTCAGCCGCTTTACCGGCTTGCCCTTATAGAGCTCGCCGCGATCGACGATCACCAGCTCGCGCCGACCGGGCGAGGTGGGGCGGAATTGCTTCAAAGCCATTAGGAGAGCCCCGTCGTCACGTCGATGGAATAGCCGGCGAGCAGGGTCACGATGGCTTTCTTCGTGTCCGGCCGCTTGCCTTCACGGCCACGGAAAAACTTGGTCTTGCCCTTCGCGCGGATGGTGTTCACCGCGCCGACCTTGACGTTGAACAGCGTTTCGACCGCCGCCTTCACGTCCTTCTTGGTGGCCGTCAACGGCACCGCGAAGACGACCTGGTTCTTCTCGGAGAGAAGCGTCGCCTTTTCGGTGATCACCGGCGAAAGGATCACGTCGTAATGCTTGAGCGCGCTCATGCCGCGGCCCCTTCTTCAGCGGTTTTCTTCTTGGCCGGCGCGCGCTTCTTGGGGGCGGCGGCCTTGGCCTCGCCTTCCTTGTTGAAACGGGCGTGGATGGCTTCCACCGCGGCCGGGGTCAGCACCAGCTTGGTGCGGCGCAGAACGTCATAGACGTTGAGGCCGGCGTTCGGCAGCGCGTCGAAATTGTTGAGATTGCCGATCGCGCGGGCGAAGTTGGCGTCAACTTCCGGGCCCGTGATGAACAGCGCGTTGTCGAGCTTCAGCGCGGCGAGCTGCTTCACCAGCGCGCCAGTCTTGGCTTCCTTCAGCGCGATAGTGTCGAGCACCACGATCTCGCCGGCGTTCGCCTTGGCCGAAAGCGCATGGCGCAGCGCCATGGCGCGCACCTTCTTGGGCAGATCATGCGTGTAATCGCGCGGCAGGCGATTGTGGGCATGGCCGCCGCCGCGGAAGATCGGCGCGTTGGCCGAGCCGTGACGCGCCTGGCCTGTGCCCTTTTGCTTGTAGAGCTTGGCGTGTGTGCGGTTCACTTCGCCGCGCGAAAGCGTCTTGTGCGTGCCGGCGCGGCGCTTGGCGAGCTGATACTTCACCATGCGCTGGAGGATGTCAGCGCGGACGTCCTTGATGCCGAACACGGCATCGTCGAGATCGATCGAGCCGGACGTTTTCGCGTCGAGGGTTTGAATATCGAGTTTCATTTGAGCCCTCACTCAGCCGCCGCTTGGACGAGGCCCGCGGGCTTGGGCGCTTCCTTCGGAAGCTCAGCCTTCACCGCGTCGCGCACTTCAACCCAAGAGCCTTCAGCGCCAGGCACGGCGCCGCGGACAAACAAAAGCCCGCGCTGCGCATCAACGCGGACGATCTGCAGATTCTGCGTGGTGACGCGCTCATCGCCCAAATGGCCGGCCATCTTCTTGCCTTTGAAGACCTTGCCCGGATCTTGGCGCTGGCCGGTCGAGCCGTGCGAACGGTGCGAGACGGAGACGCCGTGCGTGGCGCGCAGACCGCCGAAATTCCAGCGCTTCATGGCGCCGGCGAAGCCCTTGCCGATGGTGACGCCCGAGACGTCCACCTTCTGGCCGGGCACGAAGTGATCGGCGCTGATCGTGGCGCCGACGGGAAGCAGGTTATCGGCGCTGACGCGGAATTCGCGCACGACCGCTTTCGGCTCGACGTTGGCGCGCCCGAACTGGCCGCGTTCGGCTTGGCTTTTGTTTTTCGCTTTGGCTTTGCCGGCGGCGAGCTGCACCGCGGTGTAGCCGTCGCCCTTGGCTTCGCGCGCGGGGGCGGCGCCCTTGGCGTTCTTGCGGCTCTTCTTCGGCTTCAGCGCCACCGCTTCACCGGCGGCGTTTTTGTATTCTTCAGCTTCGACCGTGCGGCGGCCGACCACTTGGCAGCCTTCGAGATCGAGCACCGTGCACGGCACGTGCGCGCCGTCTTCGGCGAACACGCGCATCATGCCGACCTTGCGGGCGATAACGCCGGTGCGGCGGGATTTTTCAGCTTGAGCCATCGTAGATTACCCGAGCACTTGGATTTGCACGTCAACGCCGGCCGAGAGGTCGAGCTTCATCAGCGCATCGACCGTTTGCGGCGTGGGTTGAACGATGTCGAGCACGCGCTTGTGCGTGCGGATTTCGAACTGCTCGCGGCTGGTCTTGTCGATGTGGGGCGAGCGGTTGACGGTGAACTTCTCAATGCGCGTGGGCAGCGGCACGGGGCCGATCACGGTGGCGCCTGTGCGCTTAGCCGTGGACACGATCTCCTTGGCGGAAAGATCGAGCGTGCGGTGATCGAAGGCTTTCAGCCTGATCCGGATATTTTGCTGCATCATTGCGCAATATTCCCAAA
>DAOMPU010000374.1:0-2757 GCA_035444925.1 Terricaulis sp.
AGCAGCATGTCGAACCCGGCGGTGTAGATCAAAGCCGGCGCGAGCCCGCGCAAATCCTGCGTGCGCCCCGGCGACACGCGCGGCGCGCTGGGATCGGCGCCTTCGGGCAAATAACGGCGAATGAAGAAATCCACTGTCTCCGCCGTCAACGGAAACGCGTCGGAAAAATCATGCATCGAAGGCGTGTCGCTGACGAAATCGACCGCGGGATAGATCAGAAGCTGCAGCACCGGCCCGCGCGGGCCTTTGAAATGCTGCGCGGCGATGGCGGCGAAATTGCCGCCCATGCTGTCGCCCCCCACCGCGGCCTTGCCCGCGGGCGCGCCGTAGCGCGCGGCGTTTTCCAGCGCCCACGAATATGCGGCCAACGCATCATCGAGCCCTGCGGGATAGGGATGCTCGGGCGCGAGGCGATATTCCACGCTCATCACCGGCGCGCCGCTTTCTTTCGCGATCAGCGCGCAGAGCCGATGGCAGCTTTCCAGCGAGCCGATCACGCCGCCGCCGAAATGGTAATAGACCAGCATCGCCGCCGAATTGTCGCGCACGTGCGGCAGATAGAGCCGCGCCGGCACCGAGTGCGAGCGCCCGGTGACGTACACGCGCTCGGTGCGCACGCTGGAGACGTTGGCGCCGCCGAACAGCACGTTGCCCGCTTCGCTCTGCGCGCGCAGCGCCTGCACCGTCATGGTGGACCAATCGATAGTGCGTTTGCGCGACTGATCTTCCAAAAACTGAAAGCGCGGATCGAGCTGCATGTCGCGCACGATGCGCGGCGCGCCGCCCGAAGCTTTGATCAGAGCCGCGTCCGAACGCGACAAAGCAAGATGCACCAGCGCTTTGCGCAGCCAGGACAAGACCTCGACCCCCCTATTCCTTGCGCGAAGCGCCAGGCAGGCCTTTGAGCACAAGCCCGGCCGCGAAGCGAGCGGCTGACTGTGCGTCAGGCGGGTTGCGGCGCAACATCGCGGCGCCGACCTCCTGCGCCAAGCCGATGCAGGCATGCGCGAGATAATCTGAATCGAGTTTCGGCGCCAAACCGCGCTCGATCGCATCTTCGATGCCGAGGCGCACTTCTTCGTAAATGGCGATCATTTCCGGCGTGTCGGTGCGCACATGCGGCTGGCGCTCGCCGATCGGCTTGCCCTCAAGCCGGTTTTCCTGAAGCAGGAATTGGAAATACGCGAGGTAGGAATCGTAGAGATAATCCTCGAAATGCGTGGCGCTCTCGCGCGCGGCGCGCAGGATCGGGCGAAAGCGGCGCGCGCCGTCGCCCGCCAGCGCCTCGAACACCTCCTCTTTCGAGCGGAAATAATTGTAGAAAGTGCCGGAGGCCAAATCGGTGCCGCGGATGATGTCGCGCACGGTCGCCGCCTCGTAGCCCAGCTGCGCGAACACGCGCCGCGCCGCCGCCAGGATGGCTTCGCGATTGGCGGCCTTGGCGCGCTCACGTTTGCCCGCTGGCTCAATCGCCGCCGCTTCGCTCATGTGTTTTCCCTCTGCCCCGAAACTCCGATCATAAAAGTGACACCCCGTCAACTTCCTGCCCGATTGGCGCGGAGCTTAAGACCAGCTAGAGCCGCCCCATGAGCGAACCTGGCTATGGCGAAGGCGACAGCGTGCTGGATCGCGTGCGCGCGCTGGTGAAGTTTACGCCCCTGGCTGTCGCGATGGGGCTGGAAATCACCCGGATCGAGCGCGCCAAAGCCTGGGGTACGGCGCCCTACAAGCCTGAATTCATTGGCGATCCAGAAACCGGCGTGATCGCCGGGGGCGTGCTGACGGCGTTTCTGGATCAGCTTTGCGGCACGGCCGTCATCGCCGCCATGGACGCGCCGGTGATCATCGCCACCGTGGATCTGCGCATCGATTACATGCGCCCCGCCACGCCCGGCCGCGACGTGCTGGCCGAGGCGCATTGCTACAAGATTGGCAAAAGCGTCGCCTTCGTGCGCGCTGTCGCTTACGAGGACGATCCGGAAAATCCGATCGCGCACGCCGTTTCCGCCTTCATGATCAACTCGGACGCCGGCCGCAAACCAGGCGCGAACCTGAAGGAGCGGCGTAAGTGACCGAGGCCCAAACCCGCCTCACCGCCGCGCTGGCGCGTGTGCCTTACGCCAATTTCCTCGGCGTGCGCGCCGAGCTGAAGGGCGATGAGCTGACGCTGATCATGCCCTTTGCCGAGCGCTTGATCGGTAATCCGTTGCTGCCGGCGCTGCATGGCGGGGTGGTGGGCGCGCTGATGGAATTGACCGCGCTGACTCAGCTTGCGGTGGCGGCGAAATCTGAAAAGTTCCCAAAAACCATCGACATCGGCATCGATTACCTGCGCTCGGGCCGGCCCGTGGATACGTTCGCCCGCGCCCGCGTGGTCAAGATCGGGCGGCGCATCGCCAACGTGCAGGCCGAAGCCTGGCAGGACGCGCGCGAGAAGCAGATCGCCGCCATGCACGGCCATTTCCTGATGCCGGACGATACCTCAAATTGAGGACAAGTTCGCCGGCGCCCATACACAGCGCCCCCTCTTTCGCCTAAGCTCCAAATCCGGTTAGAGCGGGCGGACCATGGCGGACGACACCAGCGGCGGGGGGATAAGCCCGCAAGCGCGCATTTGCATCGACTTCGGCACAGCGTTGTCGAAGGCGTGCATTTGTCTTGACCCGACTTTGCCCTTGGAAGTGGGCGTACGCCCCATTCCGCTCGGGCTCGTTTCGGAATCGGACCATCCGTTGCTGACGCCATCGGTGCTGTTCG
>DAOMPU010000375.1:0-2743 GCA_035444925.1 Terricaulis sp.
TGTGCCGGGCCGCCATTGGGGCGCGCGCACGTATCAAGTGCAGGGCTTCATCCTCGATCTGATCGAGCAGGCGCAAGCGACCCCGGGGGCGGCCCCGCCGGCCGCGCCCGCTGCTGCGGCGCTGATCGGTTAGAATCCGCGCGTTCCCTGGCGCGGCGTGGCCAAAACAGGGCGCCTGCCTTCGGAATAACGACGAGAACCGCTTCGGGCGTTGATCGCTCAGAAAGCCGCGTTAGCTTGCCGCTCCTCGCACGACTCGCATTGAGGAACGGAGACTCCCATGGCCGACGCCACAGCGACAGCCGCGCGCCCGCCGCGCGCGCGCAAGCGCCAGCCCTCAGAGGGCCTCGGCCTATTCCGCTGGCTGACCGGCAATTGGTATTGGGATGGCTTCATCCTCGCCTGCATCGTCGTCAACGCGGTGATCCTCGGCGTCGATGCGCATCTCGGCCCCGGCAACCCGTACCGTGCGCTGATCGAGCAGTGGAATATGTATTTCCTGCTCATCTTCACGGTTGAGCTGCTGTTCGAATTTCTGGCGCAAGGCCCGCGCAAATATTTCCGCAATGGCTGGAATATTTTCGACGTGATCGTCGTCGGCCTCAGCTACATCGCGGTGAGCCCGGCGATCGCGGCGCTGCGCACGCTGCGCGTGGTGCGCGTGTTTCGCTTGGTCAGCGCGGTGCCGCAGATGCGGCGCGTGGTGGAGGCGCTGTTCACGGCGCTGCCGGGCATCTTGGCTTCGTTCGCGATCCTCGCGGTGGTGTTCTATATCGCGGCCGTCATCGGCACGACGCTGTTTCACAACGATCCCGCGTTCCGCGATCTTGGCGCAAGCTTGCTGACATTGTTTGCGCTCGCGCAGTTTGACTCCTGGGGCGATACGGTGGTGCGCCTGCAGCAATACAACGATTTCGCCTGGCTCTACCTGATCACCTTCACAGTGATCGCCGCGTTCGCTGTGCTCAACCTGTTCGTCGGCGTCATCGTCGAGGCGGTGCAGGCTGCGCCGCAGGAGGAGATCAAAGACGAGATCGAAGAAGTGCAGGAAGAGGTGAGCGAGCTGCAGGACAAGCAGGACGATGCTGCCTTTGTGCAGAACCGCATCCTCAAGGAAGTTCAAGCGCTGCGCGCGGAAATCGCCGCGCTGAAAAACCAGCCGCCGGCTTAATCGCCGCTGGCGCCCGCGGCCGCCACCATCACCGGCGGGGCGAGCACTTCGTTCACGCCGTGCACCACGCCGTTGGAGGCGCTCATATCCGGCAGCGCGACCAGGGCGTCGTTCACGCGCAGGCCGTCGCGCCCGTCGATCGTCAGATCAAATCCGCTGGCCGCTTCCGCCTGCGAAACGCGCGCGCCCGCGCTTTCGCTGGTGATGCGCTCGGCCACCACGTGATAGGCCAGCAGCGCCAGCAATTCATCGCGATTGCGCGGATCAGTGAGGCGGCGCCATTCGGCCTCGTCCATCTGGCGGAAGGCGGAATCGGTCGGCGCGAACAGCGTAAACGGCCCTTCGCCGCGCAGCGTCTCGGCGTAGCCGGCCGCTTCCACCGCTTCGAGGAAATAGGTGAATTGCCCCGCCGCCGCGGCGACCTCAAGCACATTGCCCTGAGGCACCGGCGTGGTCGTTTCGGCGATCAAAAAGCGTTGCGCGGTCTGCGCGCCGGCGGCCGGCGCGAACGCGGCCAGAGCTGCACAAAGGGCGAGGGCGAGCGATGCGTGTTTCATGCGGGGCCAACGCCTGCGGCTCACGAGAGTTTCATCACAAGGCGCGATTGGCGCACTGGCGCGGCGGCGCCCGGTAAGGGACAATGCCTGCATGTCCGTCTGGTCCCGCATCGTTGAAACGGCCGCGCGCGCTTTCGATCCGGAAGCCGATCCGCCCGAATTCGCCGAGGAATGCGCCCCGCGCCCCAATGACGTCGGCTTTACCGCCGCCGTGATCGGGCTCGCCGCGAAAATGGCCAAGGTGGACGGGGAGGCGAGCGAAGCCGAGCTGCGCGCCGCCGCCCAGGTGTTCCGCCCCCCGCCGGGCGAGGAGGCCAATTTCGCCCGCGCCTTCAATCTGGCGAAACAGACGGTTCTAGGATTTGAATCCTACGCCAAGCAGATCGGCCGCAAATACCGCGCGCGCCCCTGCCTGCTGGAGGACGTGCTGGACGGCCTCTTTCACATCGCCGCCGCCGACGGCTTCGTCGGCGAGGCGGAATTGGCGTATCTTGAACAGGTGGCCGCCCATTTCGGCTTCACCGACATGGAATTCCGCCGCATCAAGGCCACCAATCTGGGGCCGGACGCCGGCGACCCCTACGCCATTCTCGGCCTCTTGCCGGGCGCGACCATGGACGAGGTGCGCCACGCCTGGCGGCGCATGGCCGCCGAAAACCACCCCGACAGGATGACCCAGCGCGGCGCTCCGCCGGAATTCGTCGCCATCGCGCGCGAAAAAACCGCCGCGATCAACGCCGCTTACGCGCTGATCCGCGAAGAGCTGAGTGTGGCGGCTAAATAACCTTAAGCCGCGCCGCATCGGCAGGCGCCGCTTTCAACGCATGCGCGCCGCAAGGGCGCCGCATTGATCGCGAACGTTGATCCTCCATATTGGATGTCGAGGAGCCAAATCCCCATGCCGACGACCGCCGCCGATGTCAGCGCCGCCCTGTTCAGCACGCTTCTGCGTGCGGCCGGGTTGGCTTTGCTGATCGTGGGCGCGGGGCTGGCGCTGATGTTCGCCTTCGCGGCG
>DAOMPU010000376.1:0-2741 GCA_035444925.1 Terricaulis sp.
AGAACGGCGAGGAGCCGGAGATCAATTTGATCGGCCGCGTCTCCACGCCGGGCGACGTCATATCGATCAGCACGAAGGAGATGCCTTCGTGCTTCACGCTCGCATCCGTGCGCACGAGGCAGAAGCACCAATCGGCGTGGTTGGCGTAGGAGGTCCAGATTTTCTGGCCGTTGATCAGCCAATGATCGCCCTTGTCCTCGCACTTGGTCATCAAGCCCGCGAGATCGCTGCCGGCGCCGGGTTCGGAATAGCCTTGGCACCAGCGGATTTCACCGCGCACGATCTTGGGCAGATGCTCCTTCTTCTGCTCTTCGTTCGCGTATTCGAGCAGCACCGGCCCCAGCATCCAGAGCCCGAAGGAAAACAAAGCCGGCCGCGCGCCGATGCGCTTCAGCTCGCTCTGCAGCACGCGGTTTTCATCGCCGCTGAGGCCGCCGCCGCCATATTCCTTCGGCCAGAGCGGCGCGGTCCAGCCCTTGGCGCCCATGCGCTCGAGCCAGAGTTTCTGATCGGGGTTTGTGAATTCGGCGTTTTTTCCGCCCCACACCGCATCGTCTTCGCCGGTCATCGGCGTTCGCATCGAAGCGGGGCAATTTTCTTCAAGCCAAGCCCGCGTCTCGGCGCGGAATTTTTCTAGTGCATCTGTCATCGCGCGTTCCTCACGCGCGATTTAGCACCATACAGCGCTGTACGTCACTATTCCGTTCCGTCAGCCTCCAGCCCCGCCGGCTGGCCCACCACGACGAAGGTGAAATTCTCCGGCGCATAAAGCCGGGCGATCACGCGGTTCACATCCGCCAGCGTCACCGCGCGGATGAGATCATTGCGGCGGTTGATATAGCCGATGTCGCGCCCCGCCGCTTGGTATGACTGCACGACGTTGGCGATCTTCACGTTGGAATCGAGATCGAGCGGGAACGAGCCCGTGAGGTAGGTGATCGCATCGTTCACTTCGGCCTGCGTTGCGCCTTCCGCCACGATGCGCGCCAGCTCGGCGCGGATCACATCGAGCGCCTGGCGCACATTACCGTTCTCGGTCTGCGCCGAGCCGCGCAGATAGGCCGCGTTTTCGCGCACCCAGGCCGCCGTGCTGATTCCATAAACCAGCCCGCGCTTTTCGCGCACCTCAGCAACGAGGCGCGACGAGAACCCGCCGCCGCCGATAATGTAATTCGCCACCGCAAGGGGAAGCCAATCAGGATCTTCGTCCTGGATGCCCGGCGCGGTGAATACGATGAGGCTTTGCGGCTGAGGCAGATCGCGCAGGATCAGCGGCGTGGCCGGCGCCAGCACGGCATCCGCAGGGCGCGTGTAGGGCGTGGTGGCCGGCACGCTGGCGAAGGTCTGGTCCAGCAGGCGGCGCGCATCCTCGGCGCTGATATCGCCCACCAACGTCACCACCATGCGGTCGCGCGCAAAGAAATTGGCGCGCCGCTCCTGCAGATGCGCGCGCGAAAGCGCCTGCGCATATTCGCGCGTCATGCGCCGCGCGTAGGGGTGGTCAGGATGCAGCGTCTGATCGATCGCGAGCGAGGCGAGATAGCCTGGATTGGTATCACGCTGGCGGATGCCCACCATCAGCTGGCGGCGCAGACGCTCCAAGGGCGCGGCGTCAAAGCGCGGCTCGGCCAGCGCCAGGCGCGCCATTTCAAACGCCGCGTCGCGATTTTCGCTGAGCGTGGTCAAACTCATCGAGACGCCGTCGAGCCCCGATGAAAAGCCCAGCGACATGTTCAGGTCTTCCAGGCGCCGCTTGAAGGCGGGCGCGTCATAGCTGCCCGCCCCTTCCGTCAGCATATCGGCGGTGACGCTGGTGACGCCCACGCGGTCGGCCGGTTCGCTGGCCGAGCCGCCGCGCCAATAAGCGCGCATCACGATCATCGGCACCGTGGAATCGGAAACCAGCCACGCCTCGATCCCGCCGGGCGAGACCACGCGCTCCACATTCACCTGAAACGCCGGCCGCGCCGCCTCGCGCGTTTGCGCCAGCGCCGCTTGCGCCGGCAGCGCCAGCGCGGCGGCGAGCGCGAAGAGCAGCGCGCGCATCATGGCGTCTCCTCCGGCGCCATCAGCCAGCCAGTGACGGAATTTTCAATCCGCAGCGTGCGCCGGATTACGTCCAGCGCCTCTTCGCGCGTTACCGCGTCGATATTGGCGGGCCAATTGACGATGTCATCGATGCTCTCGCCCTGCGAAAGCGCCGCGCCATAGATGTTGGCCATGTTGTACTGGCTGTCGCGCGAATAGATTGCGGCGGCGGTGATGGAAGATTTCGCGCGCGCGAGTTCGGCCTCCGTCGGCCCCTCGCGCAGATACTCGGCGATCACTTCGTCCATCGCCGCCTCCAGCGTTTCCAGCGAAACGCCCTCCGCCGGCATGGCGCCGAACGAAACAACGCCGCCGCCGAGGCCTGCGGTCTGCGAGCTTGCGCCCGCGCCCACCGCGAGCCCGCGCTCTTCCACCAGAATGCGATAGAGCCGGCTGGTCTGCGAGCCGCCCAGCACTTCCACCGCCACATCCAGCGCATGCGCCTCACGCCCCGTATCGGTGGCGTAGGAGATGGCGGTGTAGAGCCGCGAGAGCGAAGGCTGGCGCACTTTCACGTCGCGGTGCGTCACGCGCATCGGCCCCGCCGCCGGCGGATCGCGCACCCAGGCGCGCGCCGGCAGATCGCGCGTGGGGCGCAGGCGCCCGTAATAGCGCTCCGCCAGCGGGCGCAGCTCCGCCGCGTCGATATCGCC
>DAOMPU010000377.1:0-2732 GCA_035444925.1 Terricaulis sp.
CGCGTGAACGGCGAATTGCGCAGGCTATCGCCGGTGCCGGCAAGGCCGACCACGAGGCCGTACCCCACCAATTGGTTCTCGCGCACGCCCTCGAAATCGGCGACGTCCTTGATGCGCGGGCCGGCCCACGCGTTCGGCGCGGCGAATGGCGCGGTCATGGCGGCGATCGAGGCGACAGCCGTAAGCGCGGCGCGCGCGGCGCGGTCAGCGATTTTCATGAGCCCGATACGCGACCGGTTCGGTTAACGAGTCGTTCAATGGCCGCATCATTAGGCGGGCCGTTAATCCCTCATTAACAGGCGCAGCCAAGGGTCCGCGCCATGAAGATTGAGAGCGGCCGTCCCGTCACGTCCGCCGGCGCTGGGAAAGCCGCCGGCAAAACGGCCGCGCCTGGTTTCGCCCCGGCGGCGGAAGGCCCTCAGCGCACCGCCGCCACGTCCGCCGCCTCGGCCGTCACCCCGCTCGACGCGCTGATCGCGCTCCAGGCCGAAGAAGACCCCGCCCGCCGCCGCGCCCGTCAGGCCCGGCGCGGGGCCGAGGCGCTCGACGCCCTGGAGGAACTGGAGCGGGGGCTGCTGCTCGGGCGCGCGCCCGGCGGCCTCAAGGCCCAGCTGGAGCGGCTTCGCCGCGACGCCGAAACGACCGGGGAGGCGGGCCTGGACGCCGTCTTGAACGAAATAGACATCCGCCTGGCCGTCGAGCTGGCCAAGCTCGAACGGGCGCTGTGACAGCCAAGTGACAGATTCTAGACGATCTTTGGCGCCGTCCTTGCTCGTGGACGCGGGGTAAACGCCCGGCTATAGAGGCGGCGCCTCGCGAGGGCGGCGGGAGTTTTGGACATGGCGTCGACCACGAAAGAATATCGTCCCAGCGAAAAAGAGCCGTTCATGAATGAGCGGCAGCGCGAGTATTTCCGCGCCAAGCTCGAAGCCTGGAAAGAAGAAATTCTCGAAGAGAGCCGCTCCACCATCGTCTCGCTGCAGCAGGAAACAGTGGCCGAAGCTGATCTCGCCGATCGCGCCACCAGCGAAACCGATCGCGGCCTCGAACTGCGCACGCGCGACCGCCAGCGCAAATTGATCGCCAAGATCGATCAGGCGCTGCGCCGCATCGAGGACGGCAGCTACGGCTATTGCGAAGAAACCGGCGAGCCGATCTCGCTCTCGCGCCTGGAAGCGCGCCCCATCGCCACGCTCTCGCTTGAAGCCCAAGAGCGCCACGAACGCCGCGAGCGCGTGCATCGCGACGACTGAGCGCTTTTTATTGGACCGCCGGCTTCCAGCCGGCATCCGCCGCTTGCGAACATTGCGCGGCAGGATACTCAATAAAGCGCATGCCGGCTGGAAGCCGGCGGTCCTAGGGGCTAGCTTGCCGCATGCTTCTCCACGACGCTGGCCTCGCGTGGCTCCATTTCATTTTCGCGTTTCTGATCGTCGGCGCGCTGAGCGCCGAGCTCTTCATGCTGCGGCTGACGGTGACGGCGCCGGTGGCGCTGCGCATCCTGCGGGCGGATTTTTTTTACGGCGTGGCTTCCGTGTTGCTCATTTTGGCCGGCGTTTCGCGCGTGCTCTGGGGCGCCAAGGGCTGGGCGTTTTATGAGGCCGAGCCGTTCTTCTGGGCGAAGATGGCCACCTTCGCGGCCATCGGCGCCATCTCCATTGCGCCCACGCGCGCCTTTCTGCGCTGGTCCAAAGCCGCCAAGGCGGATGCAAACTTCATCGCGCCGGAATCTGAGGTGAAAGCCGCGCGCCGCTGGGTGATGATCGAAGTGCATCTGATCGCGCTGCTGCTCTTGTTCGCTTCGCTGATGGCGCGGGGGATTGGGCAAAGTTAGACAAAAAGCCCGTCTCCGCTAAGCTTCCCGCAAAGCACGATAAAACGGGAGGAACGGGCATGGCGGCGTCGCTGCACCCTGACGAATTTGATCTGATGCCGACTTTGGCCGAGATGGCCCGCCATCACGCGCGCACGCGCGGCGGCAAGATCGCGCAAAGCTTCGAAGGCCGGCACACCACCTATGCCGAGCTTGACGCGTACGCTTCGCAAATCGCCGCCGCCTTGATCGCCGAGGGCGTGAAGCCCGGCGAATGCGTCGCCTATCTCGGCAAGAACAGCGATTTGTATTTCGAACTGGTGCTGGGCGCGGCCAAGGCGGGCGCAGTCATCGCGCCGATCGGCTGGCGCCTTTCGGCCGGGGAGGTCGCCTATATTCTCGACGATTCAAAAGCAAAGCTCCTGTTCGTCGGCCCCGAAGTGGCGGAGATCGCAGAGGCCGCCGCTGCGCAATCAGAGGCCAAGCCGCGCCGCATCGCGATCGAAAACGGCTTCGCCGCCTGGCGCGATGCGCACGCGCGCGTCGATCCCATGATCGAGCTCGGCCCCAATGACACCGCGCTGCTGCTCTACACCTCGGGCACCACCGGGCGCCCCAAGGGCGTGATGCTCACCAGCGGCAATCTCATGCGTTCGCGCCGCGCTCTGGCCGAAGCACGCATGAGCTGGAACGAGTGGAACGAGGGCGAGGTCAATCTCGTCGCCATGCCCGCCGCGCACATTGGCGGCACCGGCTGGGGCCTCGTCGGCCTCGTCAACGGCGTGCGCAATTACATCACGCGTGAGTTCAATCCGATCGAAGCGATGGAGCTGATCGAGAAGGAGCGCATCGCCAAGATGTTCCTGGTGCCCGCCGCGCTGCAATTCATGGTGCGCCTGCCGCGTGCGCGCGAGATCGA
>DAOMPU010000378.1:0-2726 GCA_035444925.1 Terricaulis sp.
CGGCCTTGATGCACATATCGTTGACGGAGATTTTCACGCCGTTGTCGGCGAAGCGGTTGTTGATCTCGCCGCGCGATTTCAGCAGCTGATCGATCTCAATCTCGATGGTCAGCGGGAAGTGCGGCACGTCGCGGAAGCTTTCCGTCATCCGCTTGGCGATCGTCTTGCGCATCATATCGAGCGGCACGAGATCGTAGCTGCCGGGGCGGATGCCTTGGCTCTCAAGCGATTTGAACGGCGCCGGTGCGCGGCTTTCAGCGGGCGCGCTCGGCCGTGTTACTTCGCGCGATTGCTGCGGGGCTTGCGCCGACTTGGGCGCGCGCGCCGCCGCCTCCACGTCGGCTTTCACGATGCGTCCGTTAGGGCCGGAGCCTTGCAGGCCGCTTAGGTCGATGCCTCCCTGTTCGGCGATGCGGCGCGCCAGCGGCGAGGCGAGAATTCGATCTCCCTTCGCCGATGTGGCCGCCGTTTCACGCGCAGGCGCGGCGGCTGATTTGGGGGCCTCCGCTTTTGCGGGCGGGGCTGGTGATTTTGCTTCCTGCTTCGGCGCGGGCGCGGCGGCGCCTTCGCCTTTCAGCCGCGCGATCGGCGTGTTCACCTTCACGCCCTGCGCCCCTTCGGCGACGAGGATTTCTTCGATCACGCCTTCATCGACCGCTTCGACTTCCATGGTCGCCTTATCGGTCTCGATCTCGGCGATGACCTGGCCAGGCTCGATCGTATCGCCGGCTTTCACGTGCCACTTGGTGAGGTTGCCCTCCTCCATGGTCGGCGACAGCGCGGGCATGGTGATCTCGATGGACATCAGGACTTCGCTTTCTTCGGTTGGATCGAGACGTTCACCACGTCCGGTTTCCAGCGGTGCAGGAAGGTCATGTAAAACAGCACGGCGTAGAGCATCGACATGCCAGACCAAAGAATGATGCGCACCAAGCCATCTATGCCCTCGCGCGCATTGTCGAGCACGCCGCGCCCGGCGGCTGTAAGCGCGCCTTCGGCCTCAAGCTCGCGCAGGCGCGCGATGAGCCCGGCGTGCGTCTGCTCGGCGCCGAGCATCACGACCATCAGCAGCGCCAAGATCAAGCCCACGAACGTGAACGCCCCGACGCGCGCCATGACCATGGCGTCGCCGACAAAATAATTCAGCGCCACGATATAGGCCGACACCACCGTGAAAATAAGCGCAACGCCAGCGATGACGATGCTCATATATTCAACCAATTGCTCAACCACTTCGCCTTCGGTCATGGTTTCATGCTCCAGGCTCTGAAAGGCTCATGGGCGTCCAGCGCGAAAGCCGGCGTGCGATGCGCGCCTCCGGCGTTTCGCCATCGAGGTTCGCGGTCTCGGCAGGCAAATCGCGCAGCTCGGGGATTTGCAGGCCGACCACATTGATCACGCCGACCGGGCCGTTCGGACCTTCCATATAAGTCGCCACGTACGTGCCGCAGGCCGGGCAGATCAGGAAATCCGCGCTTTTTTGCCCGAAGCGATAGCGGGTTAGCCGCGCCAGGCTCTGCAGCGCCAGCTTGCCGTTCGCGTCGCTGGCGGACTTGACGCCGCGGCTGGCGCAGAACGAGCAGCCGTCCTGGCGCAGGCGCACGGGGGCGTCCGTCTCATAAGCAGCGCGCACCGCGCCGCAATGGCAGGCGCCCGCGTAGATCACCGATATGTCACCGCTTTCACGGCATCCACGATCTTGTCCACGTTCGGCAGCGCCAAGGCTTCGAGGTTGGCGGCGTAAGCCAAAGGCGCATCAACCTGATGCACGCGCGTGGGCGGGGCGTCGAGATAATCGAACGCTTCGGCCGTGACGCGCGCGGCGATTTCGGCGCCGACGCCCGATTGGCCCCAGCCTTCCTCCACCGTGACGATGCGGTTGGTCTTTTTCACGCTCTCGATGATCGTATCCGTATCCAGTGGGCGCAGCGTGCGCAGGTCGATCACTTCGGCGTCGATCCCCTCTTCCGCGAGCTGATCGGCGGCCTTGAGCGCCAGGCCCACCATGCGCGAATGCGCGGTAAGGGTGACGTCAGCGCCAGCGCGGCGGATTTTGGCTTTCCCGATCGGCACGATCCAATCTTCCACGTCCGGAATTTCAAACTCAGTCCCGTAGAGCATCTCATGCTCGAGGAAGACGACCGGGTTCGGATTGCGGATCGCGGCTTTCAGCAGGCCCTTCGCGTCCGCCGCATCGTAGGGCGCGATCACGATCAGCCCCGGCACGTGGCTGTACCACGACGAATAATCCTGGCTGTGCTGCGCGGCCACGCGCGCGGCCGCGCCGTTGGGGCCTCGGAACACGATCGAGGATTTGATCTGCCCGCCGGACATATAAAGCGTCTTGGCGGCCGAGTTGATGATCTGGTCGATCGCCTGCATCGCGAAATTCCAGGTCATGAATTCCACGATCGGCTTCAGCCCCGCCATCGCCGCACCGACGCCGAGGCCTGCGAAGCCGTGCTCGGTGATCGGGGTATCGACCACGCGGCGCGCGCCGAATTCCTCAAGTAGCCCGCGACTAACTTTGTAGGCGCCCTGATATTCGGCGACCTCCTCGCCCATCAGAAACACGCGCTCGTCCTTGCGCATTTCCTCGGCCATCGCATCGCGCAGCGCATCGCGCACCGTGATCTTCACCATTTGCGCGCCGGCGGGGATTTCGGGGTCGACCGCGGGCGTCGCGGCGGCAGGCTTGGCCGCTTTGGGCGCTTCGGCTTTCGGGG
>DAOMPU010000379.1:0-2724 GCA_035444925.1 Terricaulis sp.
GCCGCTTCGAGCGAACAAGCGCCCGCTTGCTCGAAGCGGCCTCCGGCGTGGGCGGAAATCTGGCGGAACCGCTGGCCGGGATGATCGCGGCTAAGACAGAATATAAAGCCGGCCTCGCACTGATCCGCTTCGCGGACGAGATGTGGGACGCGCTTTTGGAACTCCCCGCCGAACGCTGAGCCCGCCCTTCCCCGCTGGCGCGCAATCTCGTACATGATCGCGCCATAGAGGGATTCCATGGACGGCATCGCACACCTGCTCACCGACCCGGCCGCCTGGGCCGCGCTCATCACCCTGATCGTGATGGAGGTGGTGCTGGGGATCGACAATCTGATCTTCATCTCGATCCTCACTAACAAATTGCCCGAGCATCAGCGCCCGCGCGCGCGGCGCATCGGCATCGGCCTGGCGCTGGTGATGCGCCTTGTTCTGCTCGGCACGATCGCGTTCATCGTGGCGCTGACGGCGCCGATCATCGATTTCGGCTTCCAGGGCGCGCCCGACAGCCACGGCAATCCGAGCTTCGACACCGCCTTCTCCTGGCGCGACATCATCCTGATTGCGGGCGGCCTGTTCCTGGTGTGGAAAGCCACCAAGGAAATCCACCACGCAGTCGATCCCGCGCCGACCGAGGATTTGCTGAACAAACAAGCGCCCGTCGCGATGAATTTCGGCTCGGCGATCTTCCAGATCATCCTGCTCGACCTCGTGTTCTCGATCGACTCGATCCTGACGGCGGTGGGCATGACCGACCATGTGCCGATCATGGTGTGCGCGGTGATCGTGGCCGTCACGGTGATGCTGCTGGCGGCCGATCCGGTGGCGAATTTCATCCACAACAACCCGACCGTGGTGATGCTGGCCTTGGGCTTCCTGCTGATGATCGGCATGGTGCTGATCGCGGAAGGCTTCGGCGTGCATGTGCCCAAAGGCTATATCTACGCGGCGATGGCGTTCTCGGCGCTGGTGGAGGGCCTAAATATGGCCTCGCGCAACGCGCAGAAGAAAAAGCTCGCGGCCCAGAAGGACGCGGCGCCCCCCGCGGCGCACTGAGGAGGAGACCATGCGTTTCGCCATCCTGGCCGCTTGCGTTGCGCTCGCGGCATGCGCCTCCCCCGCCGCGCGGGTGAGCACCTCCACGCTCGCCGCCGCCGACGCGGCGACCTCGCTGCTGGTGGGCGAGCAGCTGACCCAAGTGATCACCTCGCGCGCGCCCGCGCATGAAGGCATGGACCCGGTGGAAACGCTGACCCTGCGCCACGCCGATGGGCGCGAACTGGTGTTTCAGCACGCCAACCACGCCAACGCCGATCTGATGGCGCAGGCGCCGGGCGGGCCGCTGGCGCAGATCATGGGCCTGTTCGGCGATGAAACGCCGACGCTCTATCATCGCATCGAAGGCGGGCAAGGCGCGCCGTTCCTGTGCGCCCCGGAAGGCCCGCACGGCATCGGCGCCTATCAAGGCGCGGACGGGACGACGCACATGGTTGGCCTCAAGCAGGCGATCCAGTTCGAAACGCGCGCCGACGGCGTCACCGAGCCCGTGCCCTACAGCCCCGATCAGGTTTGCGCGCGCCTGCGCTTCACGGCGCAATAATGGCCGTTTACGCCATCGCGCAATTGCGGATCGACGATCCAGAGCCCTACGCGCGCTACATGGCGCGGTTTATGCCGGTGCTTGAGAAATTCGGCGGCAAGCTCTTGGCCGCCGACGATTCCCCCCTCGTGCTCGAAGGACAATGGTGGGATCGCAATCGCATCGTGCTGATGGAATTCGCCGATCGCGCCGCCTTCATGGCCTGGGCGACCTCGCCCGACTACACCGAAATCGCCAAGGACCGCAAAGCCGGGGCCGACACCGTGGCGCTGCTGATCAAAGGCGGCTGATGCGCGATCTCACCAAGGGCCCGGTTCTGGGCCACGTGGTCTCGATGGCGGTGTTCATCGGCATCAGCCAGCTTTTCCAGACGCTCTATTTTCTGGTCGATCTCTATTTCGTCTCGCGCCTGGGCAATGCCGCGGTGGCGGGCGTGAGCGCGGCGGGCAACGTGTTCTTCGTGGCGCTGGCGGCTTCGCAGATGATCTCGATCGGCGTGCTGGCGCTGGTGGCGCAAGCCGTCGGCAAGAAGAACGCCGAAGAAGCCAATCTGTTTTCCGACCAGGCGCTTTCGATGTCGGTGCTGTTTGGCACGCTGATGCTGGCGCTGGGCTACAGCCTCGGTGGGATGTGGGTGGACGCGCTGACCGCGGACGCGGCCTCCGCGCGGGAAGCGCGCGCGTTCCTTTACGGCTACCTGCCTGCGCTCGCGCTGCTGTTTCCCAGCATGGCGATGATTTCGAGCCTGCGCGGCGCGGGCGTGGTGCGCGAAGTGATGGTGCTGCAAACCGCGACGGTGCTGCTCAATGTGGCGCTGGCGCCGGTGCTGATCGTGGGCTGGGGCACGGGAATTGCGCTGGGGGCTTTTGGCGCGGGGCTGGCCAGCTCGATCGCCTCCACCGCGGGCCTGATCGCGCTCGTTCTGCTGTTTCCGCGCGTGCAGAAATATCTGCGCCTGCACTGGGATGCGCTGAAGCCGCGCTTTGATGCGTGGAAGCGGATCGCCTTCATCGGCTTTCCGACCTCGCTCGAATTCCTGATGATGTTCGTCGTGTTCGGCGTGATCTATTGGGTGATCCGCGATTTCGGCGCCGAGGCGCAGGCCGGCTTCGGCATTGGCGGGCGCA
>DAOMPU010000380.1:0-2719 GCA_035444925.1 Terricaulis sp.
GCTGCGCCACGCCGAGCGCACCGGCCAAGGCCAGCAGATCGACATCTCGCTGCTCGATAGCCAAGTGGCGATGCTGGCCAATCTCGGCGCCAGCTATCTGCTCTCGGGCGAGCGCCCACAGCGCCTCGGCAATCAGCACGCCGCCATCGCGCCCTATCAGGTGCTCGCCACCAGCGACGGGCACATCATCCTCGCCATCGGCAATGACGGCCAATTCCGCGATTTTTGCGCCACCGCGGGCGTCGCGCTCGCGGACGATCCCCGTTTCGCCGACAATGAATCGCGCGTGCTGAACCGTGCGGATTTAACCGCCGCGCTCGCCCTCATCATGGCGGGCCGCACCAGCGCCGAATGGGTCGCCGCGCTCGAAGAAGCGCAAGTGCCGTGTGGGCCGATCAATGGGCTCGATCAAGTCTATGCTGATCCGCACGTGCAAGCGCGCGGCGCCGTGCACACCATGACGCGCGCCGATGGCGGCGAGGTGCGCCTGGCCGCCAGCCCGATCCGCATGAGCGCCACCGCGCCCACCCCGCGCCTCGCGCCGCCTCTGCTTGGGCAGGACACCGATCAGGTGCTGCGCGAAATGCTCAGTCTCAATGCGGAAGATTTGCACACATTGCGTAACGCAGGCGTGATCTGATCGGCGTTCTGGAACAATTCGCTGCTTAACCAACGCATTCACCTGCGGAACGCCTCGCGCCCGCGCACGTTTCCTTCTCAGCTTATTGGAGGATGCCATGCGTGTGATTGGAACTTTAATTGCGTCGGGCGCGCTGCTTGTCACCGCCGCCTGCACCAGCATGACGCCGAGCGAGCAAGGCGCCGTGAGCGGCGCCATTATCGGCGGCGCGGCTGGCGCTATTTTAGGTGACGATGAAGCCGCGCTCGCGGGCGCGGCTGTGGGCGCGGCCGGCGGCTGGTATCTCGGCTGCCGCAACGAAGGGCGCTGCGGCGCGGTCGATAATCGTCGCCAGCATTACGACCAAAGCAGCGGCCGCTACTATTTCCGCGATCCGCAATCGGGCCGCTATTTCTACGAAAACGGCGAGCCGTATCGCGGCTAAGTTCACCGCACAATAAGATGCGCCGCGCTTCAACTCTGAAGCGCGGCGCTTTATTTGCCGCCCTCGCGCCGCCAGCTGGTTTTATAAAGATCAAATCGGCGGTCGCGCAGATTGCGCACCGTGCCCTGGGCGCGCGCCCAAGCCAGATCAGACAAATCCAGGTCGGCAAACGTCACGGTCTCGACGTTTTCAGTGGCCTCCGCGGCGATGCCATCGCGCGCGAAGGGAAAGTCACAAGGCGTCAGAATGCACGATTGGGCGTATTGCACGTCCATGTTCTCGACATTCGGCAAATTGCCTACATTGCCGGCCATCACCACGTAGCATTGGTTTTCGATCGCCCGCGCCTGGCAGCAATAGCGCACGCGTAAATATCCCTGGCGCGTATCAGTGCAAAACGGCACAAACAGCAGCCGCGCGCCTTCATCCGCAAGCTTGCGGGCGAGTTCTGGGAATTCGGAATCGTAGCAAATCAGCACGCCGATCGGCCCACAATCGGTGTCTATGGCGCGGATATCGTCCCCGCCTTGAATGCCCCACCATTCGCGTTCGCTTGGCGTTGCGTGGATTTTCTCCTGTGCGTGCACCGAACCGTCACGCAGAAAAATGTATGCGACGTTGTGGATGTCGCCATCATTCATCCGCGTGGGGTGCGAACCGCCGACAATGTTGACGTTGTAGCTCACCGCCATCTCACGCATGCGTTCAACAAACGGCTGCGTGTAGCGCGTCAGCGCTTCGAGCGCCTCCACCGGCCCTAGCTTGCGCGTCTCAAACGCCAATAGCGTCAGCGTAAAGAGTTCAGGAAAGACCACGAAGTCGGACTTATAGTCCGCGGCGACATCGACGAAGTATTCGACGTTGGCCATGAATTCGTCGAAACTCTTCACCGCGCGTTGCTGGAATTGCACGCTCGCCACGCGCACCCAATCTTTAGGCCGAGGCGCCCTACGCGCCGGCTCGGCGTTTTGATCGGCGTAAGGGTTGCGCCAGATCATGTGCGCGGCGTAGCCAAGGCTTTCACGATCGCTCGGCAGATAGTCCTTCAGCAGCCCGATCGGCGCATAGCCATTATCGAGCTGAAAGGTGATCACCTTGTCGCGCACTTTGCGCGCCACGACCTGGGCGAGATATTCCTCCGGCCCCGCCCAGGTCTTGTTTTTGCGCGTGAGGCCGGGCAGGCGCCCGCCAAACACCACGCCCTTCAGCTCAAGGCGCTCAGCCAATTGCTGGCGCGCTTCATAGAGCCTCCGGCCCACGCGCTTGCCGCGCCACGCGGGATCAACGCACACCTCCATCCCATAGAGCCACGCCCCGTTCGGATCGTGGCGGGACGCATAGCCCGCGCCGGTGATCTCGCTCCAGGTATGGGGCCTAAGCGCGCTGGCTTCGTCGATCCGGAAGGTGGCCGCATAGCCGACGATCTCCCCGCTCGCTTCCGCGACGAACTGGCCTTCCGGGAACGCGGCGATTTGGCCGTGCAACTGCCCCGGCGCATACGGCATCAGATCAGTATAGGCGCGCTCCATAAGCGCGATGATCGCCGCGATATCGGCCGGACGCGCCAGCCTAACGTTGAGTTGCACCCGGTGTAGCGCCGTCACCAGCAATCTCCGGCGATGGATATGGTCGGGGCGGCGGGATTCGAACTCGCG
>DAOMPU010000381.1:0-2709 GCA_035444925.1 Terricaulis sp.
CTTCCACGTGCTCGACCAGAAGGGCATCTTCAAATGCTTCGGCTGCGGCGAGAAGGGCGACGTGTTCACGCTGGCCATGAAGCTGGAGGGCGTGTCCTTCCCCGAAGCGGTGGAGCGCATCGCTGAAATGGCCGGCGTGCCGCTGCCGAAGGATGAATACGAAGATCGCGGCGAGAGCGATCATAGGAAGCGGCTCTACCAGCTCGTCGCCCGCACCGCGCGGCTTTACGGCGATGCGCTGCGCTCCAGCGGCGGCGCGGAGGCGCGCAAATATCTGCAAGGGCGCGGGCTTGGCCCCGAGGAATGGGAGCGCTTCGGCATCGGCCTTGCGCCCGAAGGCTGGACCTGGGCGATCGACAAGCTGAAAGCCGATGGCTTCACGCTGGAAGAAATCGTCTCCGCCGGCATCGCCCGCGACGGCGAAGGCGAAAAGCGCGCGATCGACACCTTCCGCGACCGCATCACTTTCGAAATCAGCGATCCGACTGGCAAAATCATCGGTTTCGGCGGGCGCGCTTTGGCCAAGGACGCCAAGGCCAAATACATCAACTCGCCCGAAACGCCGCTCTATTCCAAAAGCCGCGTGCTGTATCGCTTGAAGCAGGCGCGCGAGCTGATCGCCAAAACCAAAGCCGGCGGACTCGTGGTGGGCGAAGGCTATCTCGACGTGATCGCGTTCGAGCGTGCGGGCGTCGCGGCGGTTGCGCCCTGCGGCACGGCGCTGACGGAAGATCAGCTGCAATTGCTTTGGCGCTCGGGCGGCGAGCCGGTGCTGTGCTTCGATGGCGACGAGGCCGGCCAGCGCGCGGCGCACAAGGCGCTCGATCTCGCGCTGCCGCACTTCGCGCCCGGCCGCACCGCGCGCTTCGCGCACGCGCCCCAGGGCGAAGACCCGGACGACATTTTCCGCCGCGGCGGGGCCGAAGCGCTCACCTCTTTGATCGCCGCCGCCGCGCCCGCGTCGGACACGCTGTTCGAGCGCGAAAAGGCACGCTCGGGCCTCGCCACGCCCGAAGCGCGCGCCGCCTTCCAGGCCGCGCTCAAAGAGGCGATCGGCAAAATCGCCGATCGCGACACCCAGCGGGCGTATTTTTCCGAGCTGATGAGCCGCGCCAACGCGGCGGTGCGCACCCAGCGGCCCCCGTTTCAGCCCGGCCAGGGCTGGCGGCGCGACGCCCCCGCCCCGGCCACGGCCGAACTCAAAGCCGCCGCCGCCGCCCGCCCCCGCCCTGCGGCCGAGGGGTTTCTCTGCGCGGCGGCGGATTTTCCCATCATTCTCGACCAGCATTCGGACTGGATCGAGCGCCTGGAAATCGCCGACCCTGAGCTTGAAGCCGTCCGGGAGGCGCTTTTGGCGCTTTCCCATGCACAGAATGAGGGTGAAACCATTGACCGGGCGGCCCTCACGCTCCATCTCACCCGGTCGGGTCAGGAGCGCGCGGCGGCGCGTATTTCGCGTTGGCCGGTGGCGAGCTTGCCCGAGGATGCGCTAGCGGGCGCCGGGTCTGAGTGGATCACCAGGGCGGTGCGGGAATTGGTGCTGCCGGCGATCAGGGAGGAATTGGCGGAATTGAGGGCGCTGGCCGCGGAGGGCGACGATGACGCCCTCGCCCGCTACCAGGCCCTCGGCCGCGAAGCGCGCGAAATTGAGGCTCGCGCCCGGGCGATCCCCGAGGGCGAGCAGAACGACAGCCCGGCGGCCTAGAAGCCGCCGAGCGTAAACCTAGATGAATTGTGCGGAGCGCAGAGACGCTGATGAGCAAGACCGAAGATACGGCGACCGAAGAGAAGGAAGGCCCGGACGGCCCGATCCTCGATCTCTCCGACGCCGCCGTGAAGAAGATGATCAAAGCCGCCAAGGCGCGCGGCTTCGTCACGCACGAAGAGCTCAACAAGGTGCTGCCCTCGGAAGAATTTTCCTCCGAGCAGATCGAAGACGTAATGGCCGAGCTGAACGGCATGGGCATCAACGTGGTCGATAACGAAGAAGAAGGCGAAGCCGCCGAGGAAGACGGCAAAGCCGTCGCCGTGCGCGAGGACGGCAAGCCCCCCGTCACCAACACCCGCGAAGACGCTGACCGCACCGACGACCCGGTGCGCATGTATCTGCGCGAAATGGGCAGCGTGGAGCTGCTCTCCCGTGAAGGCGAAATCGCCATCGCCAAGCGCATCGAGGCTGGGCGCGATGCGATGATCCGCGGGCTTTGCGAAAGCCCGCTCACATTTGAAGCCATCATGGTGTGGCGCGATGAATTGCGTGAGCAGAAGATTTTGCTGCGCGACATCATCGATCTGGAGGCCACTTATGGCGCCGAAATGGGCATCACGCCCCCGAGCGCGCCGGGCGTGAACGCCGATGGTCTGGTCGATCCCGAAGCGGCGAAGGCCGAGCTCGAAAAGCGCAAGCAGGAAGCCGAGGAAGAAAAAGACCCCGGCGAAGCCGCGGCGGAAGCGGATTCCGACGGCGACGATTTCGATGACGAACAGGCCATCTCGATGTCCGCCATGGAAGGCGAACTGAAAGAAGGCGTGATGGCCACGCTCGACGCCATCGCCGAAGCCTTCGGCCAATTCCGCAAACTGCAAGAAAAGCGCATCGATCTGCGCCTTCAAGGCAAGGCCCTGCCCGGCGCCAAGGCTGAAACCTACGAAGCCGCGCAGACCACGATCATCGAAGAGCTGAAGAAGCTGAAGCTCAACAACGCGCGC
>DAOMPU010000382.1:0-2708 GCA_035444925.1 Terricaulis sp.
GGGAAATCGCCCAGCACTTCGCGGCGGTTGGTCTCCAGATTGTAGAGGAACACGCGCGGCGGGCCGTTCTCGAAGCTGAGATAGGTGATCATCTGCGTCGAGGGCGAAAAGCGCGGCGTCAGCAAGCGCGCGTCCGCGCCGGTGAGAAAGAACGGATTGGCCCCGTCCTGATCCATGATCATCAGCCGCTTGACGCGCCGCGTGCGCGGCCCGCTTTCGGAAACGAACACGATGCGCGTATCGAAATAGCCACTCTCGCCCGTCAGCTGCTGATAGATCTGATCGGAGATGCGATGCGCGATGCGCCGCCAATTATCGGGCGTGGTGGTGTATTGAAAGCCGGTCAGCGAGCTTTGCGCCAGCACGTCCCACAGGCGAAACTCAATGCGCACGCGCCCATCCGGCAGCGGCGTCACTTCGCCCACGGCAAGCGCCTGCGCGTCGATGATGCGCCAGTCAGGAAAACGCGGCGGCACGTCAAGCGAACTGATGCGCTCGATAAAAGCGTTAGGCGCGATCGGGCGGAACAGGCCTGAACTATCCAGATTGGCGCGGATCACGCCGGCCACATCGCGGCCAACCTGCTGGGCGGCGGCGTTGGAGCCGAGAAAATCCACCACCGCAATCGGCATCGGATTGAGGTGGCCCTGATTCACGTCCACACGCAGCTGCGCGCTGGCCGGCGCCGCCAGGAACATCGCAAACGCGCCAATCAGCGCGGCCAGCATTGTCTTGAACTTGCGCATCGTCGTTTTCCTTCCCGCTGCGCCCGGCTTACGGCCGATCACGCGAAAAACTAATGGTTTGTTCCCGCCAAATATCAAAATGCTCCCCCACCACCGGATCGTCCGGCAGCGGATAGGGATCGCATTGGCGCACGGCGCGCATCGCGCGGTTCACGGCCTCGTTCATCGGCGCATCAAACGTATAATTGGTCGGGCTCACAACCCGTGGCTGCCCATTCATCGTGCCATTTCGGTTGAGCCGCAGCTCAATCACGACCACGAGACGATCCGGCTCCGGCAGATCATCTGGCACGCGCCAGCAGCGCTGAAGGTGGCGGAACATCAATGAGGCGGCGCGCGCCCGCATCGACGCGACCTCCGCCGTGCCAGGGCCAACGCCGCGCTGGTTGCGATCGGCCTGAGCACCCTCTTGCTGAACCTGCCCCCTATTTCGATCGTGATTGGTGAGCGCCTCGCGGGCGGATGCGAGCAGATCATCGTCATCCTCGCGGCGCTGCGGCTGGGGCCGTTGTCTTGGCGCCGGCGCGGGCGCCGCTTGCTCCGGCTGCTGCTGCTCGGCCGGGATATCTTCTTCGGCGCGTTCCTCTTCGGGGATGTACTCAGCCAGCGCGCGCACGTTGGATTCGTCCGCGACGTCCACGATCTCGATCGGCACGATGGCGCCGGCCGCGGGCGACAGCACGGTGCGCGATTCCCACGCCAGCATCGTCATCATGACCGCGCCGACATGGCCAATAATCGAAACGACGACGCCGGCGCGCATCTGTTACGGCGCCCCCTTCGCTCGCGGCAAAGCGCCGTCACGCGTATCGGTGACGAGCTGCAGCTTGCGGAAGCCCCCGGCGCTGACCTGCGCCAGCACCTCGGCCATCAGCCCGTAGCTCGCGCCCGCATCGCCGCGAATATAGATGGCGCGATCATAACCCTCGCGCGAAATGGCGCGCAGGCGCGGCACCAGATCGTCCAGCGTGACTTGCGTTTCCTGCAGGAAAATCGAGCCGTCAGCGCGCACACTGATGGCCAGCGGCTCGGTTTCGGCGGCGCTTTGCGGGGCGTCAGTTTTCGGCAATTCGATCGGGATCGAGACCGTCAGCAGCGGCGCCGTCACCATGAACACGATCAGCAGCACCAGCATCACGTCCACGAACGGGGTGACGTTGATTTCCGACAGGCGCGATTTGCGCGCGCCGCCGCGGCGCGAACGCCGCCCGGATTTGGCAAGCCCGCCCGCCATCAGCGCTCGCCCAGGCGGCGCGACAGGCGCGCGTTGACTTCGTCGGAGAAAGTCTCCATCCGATCGGCGAAGCGATCGAGATCGCCGGTGAACTTGTTGTAGAAGATGACGGCGGGAATGGCCGCAACCAGGCCAAGCGCGGTGGCGAACAAGGCTTCGGCGATGCCCGGCGCCACCACCGCGAGATTGGTTTGCTGCTGCGCGGCGATGTTGGTGAAGGCGTTCATGATGCCCCACACCGTGCCGAACAAGCCGATAAACGGCGCGGAGGCGCCCACCGAAGCCAGCACGCCGAGGCTCTTGGAGGCGCGCGCCATTTCGCGCGCGATCTGCGCTTGCATCAGACGATCGACCCGATCGAGCATTTGCTGGCCGCCATCGGCGCCGAAGCCCACGCGGCGCGCCTCGCGCCACTCGCGCTGCGCCACCGCGAACACGCGGCTCAGCGCATCGCGCGGGCGATCGCCGCGATCGTCCATCTCGTCCATCGAGCGGCCGGACCAGAACTCGCGCTCGAACTTGCGCGCGTGCGAATCGAGCTCTCCAAAATGCAGCCACTTATCGACCGCGATGGCCCATGACCAGATCGAGGCCAACGCCAAGATCAGCATCACGCCTTTGACGACCGGATCGGCCTCGATGAACAAGGTCCAAACGGTGATCTGTTCTACGCTGGATTCCATGATCGCTCCCGCCTCCGCGGCGTTGTTCCCATAAGCCGCGCCCCA
>DAOMPU010000383.1:0-2699 GCA_035444925.1 Terricaulis sp.
TCGGCGAACAGCGCAGCTTGAGGGCCATACATCAAACTGATCAGCGCAAGCGCAACGCCGATTGCGATCGTGATGTTGAGAAACGATCCTGTTTCGATCAGCGGGAAAATGGCGAACGCCCACAATCCGGTGAGCGCCGCGCCTGTCATGAAAATGCCCTTTCGGCCGAGGCGATCCGAAAGCGCGCCACACGCGATTAAAACCGGGATCATAAACGCGCTGCCGATCATGACAGCGCCGAGCATGGTCTGGCGCGAGAAGCCTAGATTGGCCGCGCCGTATGCGACGGCATAGGTAATCGCGACATAGAAGCATGTGTTGTTGGCGATGAAGGCGCCGCCGGCGAGCAGCACATCGCGCCAATGCTTGCCCAGCACGACCAGCACGGGAGAGGCGCCTCGCTTCTCCGCACCGTGCGGGCCGGCTTGGCGCGCCATTGGCTCTTCAAGGTAAAACTGAACGTAAAAGCCGACAAAAACGAGTGCGAGCGACACAAGGAACGGCGCACGCCACCCCCACGCCTCGAACGCCTCTGGCGAAACCACCGCGCCGACAATAAAAAACGCGACATTGGCCGCGATGACGCCCACCGGCACGCCGATCTGCACGAAGCTGCCATAGAAGCCGCGCTTGTTCGGCGGCGCATTTTCAATCGCCATCAGCGCCGCCCCGCCCCATTGCCCGCCAATGGCCAGCCCTTGGATGAAACGCAGAGCCACAAGCATCAAAGGCGCCGCCACGCCGACTTGGGCGAAAGACGGCAGCAGCCCTATCGCGGTTGTGGAAACGCCCATGATGAGCAGCGCCGCCGCGAGCGCGTGCTTGCGGCCGATCATGTCGCCAAAATGCCCAAACACCACTCCGCCCAGCGGACGCGCGACAAACCCGACGGCAAACGTGCTGAACGAAGCGATCTGAGCGACGAAGGGCGGCAAATCCGCCGGGAAGAAAAGCTGCGGAAACACCAGCGCGGCCGCTGCGCCGTAAATGAAGAAATCATACCATTCGATCGCCGCGCCCGCGGACGCCGTTACAGCGACTTTCATCGGCGCATTCGCGCCCTGCGGCTTTGCGATCGCATCGGGCGCGCGCGATTGCGCTGTGCTCATGCCGATGTTCCTCCCCGCTCGGCGCATTCGGTCTATTGCGGCGCCGCCAATTTTTTATCGCCGCGCGCGCCGCTTAACGCGGAATGTTTCACTCACGCGAGAGTTAGGCTTGACGCTAGCAGAGGCCGCGCCCACCATGCAACGCAAATCAGAAACGCCCTCAAAGGAGCGGCGCATGTGCGATTTAAGAGCGGCCTTCGCAACGTGCCTGGCGGCGCTCGCAGCCTGCACTTCACCAATAGCGGCGCGCTCAAGCGCCATTGTCACGGTGCATGCGCCATCGGGCGCAGTGGCGGGCCGCTCCGAACGCGCGCTTAACGTATTCAAAGGCGTGCCCTACGCAGAGCCGCCGGTGAATCAAGCGCGATGGCGCGCGCCGCAGCCGATCGCGCCATGGCGCGGCGTGCGCGATGCGGGCGCGTTCGGGCCGGCATGCGTGCAGCTGCCCCGCCCCGCCGCGTCGGTTTACGCCTACGAGGTCGGCCCCATCAGCGAGGATTGCCTGACACTGAACATCTGGGCGCCCGCGAATGCGCGCAACGCGCCGGTGTTTGTGTGGATTCATGGCGGCTCGCTGGTTTCCGGCTCCTCGAACGAGCCGATGTATGACGGAGCGCGCCTGGCGGAACGCGGCGTCGTGTTTGTTTCAATCAATTATCGACTTGGCGTGCTGGGCTTTCTCGCCCATCCCGGCCTCAGCGCGGAATCGCCGCTTGGCGTATCGGGCAATTATGGCCTGCTCGATCAGATCGAGGCATTGCGCTGGATTCAGCGCAATATCGCAGCTTTTGGCGGCGATCCGGCCAATGTCACTCTCGCTGGAGAATCGGCGGGCGCGCTGAGCGTTTCCTATCTTCTCGGCGCGCCGCAAGCGCAGGGCCTGTTCGCCAAGGCGATCATTCAGAGCACCAACCTGCTGATGGTTCCGCACTTGCGCGAGGCGCGGTTTGGCGTTGAGTCCGCCGAAAGCGCGGGCGCACAACTGGGCGCGACGTTGGGCGCGCCAAGCATAACCGCGCTGCGCGCGATGGATGGCGCGACGTTGAGCGCCGCAGCCGCGCGCGCCGGCTTCTCCTCACGCCCGACGATCGATGATGTGGTCCTGCCGCGTCAGCTGATCGAAACGCTTGAGCGCGGCGAGCAGGCGCGCGTGCCGATCCTCGTTGGGCTGACAAGCGGTGAGATCCGCACTTTTCCGGCGCTCGCGCCCCAGCCGGTGGAAAGCCAAGCCGCGTATGAGCGCGCCATTCGCGAACGCTACGGCGATCTGGCCGATGAATTTCTCCGGCTCTATCCCGGAATAGAGATGCAGGAAGATATTTACGCCGCCACGCGCGATGGCATCCATGGCTGGGCGGCCGAACGGCTGGCGCGCGCGCAAACCGCGCTGGGCGCCCCAGCCTACCTCTATTTCTTCGATCATTCTTATCCCGTCGCGGACGCAGCCGGCCTACGCGCGTTTCACGCCATCGAGCTGCCTTACATCTTCGGCGCACTTGACGCTTTTCCCGCCAATTGGCCGCCCGTGCCAAATGCGCCGGAAGAGACGCGCCTTTCAGAAGCGATGATCGGCTATTGGACAAGCTTTGC
>DAOMPU010000384.1:0-2689 GCA_035444925.1 Terricaulis sp.
TCCTCCATCACCGCGCCGAGGAACGGGATGTTGTCGGCGATGCCGTCGATCAGGAATTGATCGAGCGCTTCGGCCTGGGCGTCGATCGCGGCCAGGCGCGTGGGGCCGTGCGTGACGAGCTTGGCGATCATCGGATCGTAGAACATGGAAATCTCATCGCCCTCACGCACGCCGGTTTCGTTGCGGAGCGTGATGTCGCCGGTTTTGCCCTCGGCTGGGGCGCTATAGGCGCGCAGGCGGCCAATAGAGGGCAGGAAGTTGCGATAGGGATCTTCCGCGTAGATGCGGCTCTCGATCGCCCAGCCTTTGATCTTCAGATCCTTCTGCTTGAACGCGAGCTTTTCGCCGGCGGCCACGCGGATCATCTGCTCGACCAGATCAAGCCCGGTGATCATTTCCGAAACCGGGTGCTCCACCTGGAGACGCGTGTTCATCTCCAGGAAGAAGAAGCTCTTGTCGGCGCCGCTGGCGACGAACTCGACGGTGCCGGCGCTATCGTAATTCACGGCTTTCGCCAGCGACACCGCCTGCTCGCCCATGGCCATGCGGGTTTTTTCGTCGAGCAGCGGCGACGGCGCTTCCTCGATGACCTTCTGGTTGCGGCGCTGGATCGAGCATTCGCGCTCAAACAGATGCACGACATTGCCGTGCTTATCGCCCATCACCTGAATTTCGATATGCCGAGGCGCGGTGACGAATTTTTCGATGAAGATGCGATCATCGCCAAAGGCGCCTTTGGCTTCCGCGCGCACCGCGGGGAAGCCTTCTTGCACGTCCTTCTTGTTGTAGGCGACGCGGATGCCCTTGCCGCCCCCGCCGGCGCTGGCCTTGATCATCACCGGATAGCCGATCTCCTCGGAAATCTGCACGGCGTGATCGACGCCCTCGATCTCGCCGATGAAGCCCGGCACGCACGAAACGCCGGCCTCCTGCGCCGCCTTCTTGGATTCGATCTTATCGCCCATGGCGCGGATCGCGTGCGGGTTGGGGCCGATGAAGGTGATCTTCTCAGCCAGAAGCCGATCGGCGAACTCGGCTTTCTCGGAGAGGAAGCCGAAGCCCGGATGGATCGCCTGCGCGCCGGTTTTGCGGGCTGCCTCCACGATCTTGTCGATCACGAGATAGCTTTGCGCGGCGGGCGCGGGGCCGATGAAAACGCCTTCGTCCGCCATCTCGACCGCGAGGCTGTCGCGATCGGCCTCCGAATAGACGACGACGGTTTTGATCCCCAGCCGGCGGGCGGTGCGGATGATGCGGACGGCGACCTCGCCGCGATTGGCGATCAAGATTTTATCGAACATGGCCGGGCAGTTATGAGAAAAACCGGCTAGCCTGCAACCGATGAATCGCCGCGAGATCATTCTGGGGGGCGCCGCCCTCGCCGCCTGCAGCCAAGGGCCGGCGCCCGCGCAAAGCATGGCGCCGGCTTTTCCCATGCGCCTGGGCGTCAATCTGGGCAACGCGCTGGAGGCGCCCGCCGAAGGCGAGTGGGGCTACCGTATCGAGCGCGCGCATCTGGACGCGATCGCCGCGGCCGGCTTTGACGGCGTGCGCATCCCCGTGCGCTGGACCACCCATCTGTGTACGGGCGATGAGATTTGCGCCGATTTTTTCGCGCGCATCGACCAAGTGCTGGATTGGGCGCTGGGCGCCGGCCTCAAGGCGCAGCTCGATCTTCACCATTACGAGGCGCTGCTTAACCTGCACGATGAGCGCCGGCTTATCGCGCCGGACGCGCGCCACAAGCAACGGTTTCTCGCCATCTGGGGCCAGATCGCCGCGCGCTATGCAAGCGTGCCTGATGCGCTGATGTTCGAACCGATGAATGAGCCGAACGGGCGCTATTGGGATGGCGAGGCGCTTGCGGCGCTGCAGGCTGAAGTGGTTGCGATCATTCGCGAGACCAATCCTTCGCGGCCCATCGTGCTCGGCCCGGCCAATTGGCAGAACATCAACGCGCTGGAATATTGGCGCATGCCGGCGGGCGAAAACCTCTACGCCAGCGTGCATTATTACGAGCCGCACGCCTTCACGCATCAGAACGCCGAATGGCTGAGCCCCGCGCCGCGCTACGAGCGCGATTGGGGAAGCGAAGCGGATGTGGCGCAGGTGCGCGCGCACATCGACGCGGCCGCGGCTTGGGGCCGCGCGCATGGCGCTTCGATGCAGCTCGGCGAATTTGGCGTCAATGCGCGCGCGCCGCTGGCGCAGCGCGCCTTGTGGACGGCCGCCGTGCGCGAGGCGTGCGAAGCGCATGGCATGGGCTGGTGCGTATGGGATTTCGCCGGCGCGTTCCCGCTTTGGGATCGCGCGCGGGGCGTTTGGGCGCCGGAGATGTTGGAGGCTTTGTTTTCATAGCCCCCCCCACTCTCATTCCGGCTCTACGGCGCGTACCGCGCCTTCGGCCGGAATGAGAAAAGAGCTAATAATCGAACATTTTCTCGTCCCGCTCGGCGCGCTTTTTGGCTTGGGCGACGATGTGGGTGACGAGTTCGGCGGCGTCCATATTGGCGGCCGCGCCGCTGGGGTCGAGATTGTGCTCAGCCACGAGCGCGCGCAGCGATGCGTGATCGAGCGCCGCCAGCGCCTCAGTCAGCGCATCCTCGCCTTCGCGCTTGTAGAGGCCGGCGGGATTGAGCGCGGGCGGTTTTGATGCTCCCCCGCGTGCGGGGGAGCTGTCAGGCTGCGG
>DAOMPU010000385.1:0-2676 GCA_035444925.1 Terricaulis sp.
AGAAGATCATGATCAGGCCGTGATAGGTGACGATCGAATTGTAATAATGCTTGGCGGCCTCGACGTCGGCGATCCAGGGCAGCGACGTCAGCACGCCCACGCCCGGCTCAGCCAATTCCCAACGAATGAGGCCCGACAGCGCGCCCCCGATCAGCCCCGCGACGATCGCGAAGATGAGGTACATCGTGCCGATGTCTTTGTGGTTGGTGGAATAAACCCACCGCTTCCAATCATAGATGCTGGGACGATGATCGTGGTGATCGTCGTGCCCCTCGGCGTGTACGGATTCGTTGGCCATCTTCCCGTCCCGACAAGTTCAAAAGCGCGGTGCGCGCCTTGGGCGCGCCGCCGCGATCCTCCTCACGCGCAACACGCCCGCGGCGGGGCGCGCTGCCCGAATTCCTTAGCGCGTCGGCGTCGCCGCCGGCGCCGCGGGCTCAGCCGCAGCGGCCGGCGCGGCCGCTTCGGGCGCTTCCGCCGTGGGGAACGCCCCGCCCTGCGCAACCACCCAGGCTTCAAACTCCTCGCGGCTCACCGCGCGAATCTCCACCGGCATGTACGCGTGATTGAGGCCGCACAATTCCGAACATTGGCCGTAGAACACGCCTTCGCGCTCCACGTTGAACCAGGTCTCGTTCACGCGGCCTTGGATCGCGTCTTCCTTCACGCCGAAGGCCGGCATGGCGAAGGAATGGATCACGTCATTCGAGGTCACCAGCACGCGCACCGTGGTGTTCACCGGCACCAGCAGCGGCTCGGTGGCGGCGAGCAGATACGGGCGCCCTTGCGCGCGCGCGTCTTCTTCCGGCAGCAGGTTCGCGGCGATCGCCACGCCGAGATCGGGATATTCGAGATTCCAGAACCACGAATTACCGATCACCTTCAGCGTGAGTTCAGCTTCGGTGGCGATACGCTCCTGCTTGTAGATCAGCGGGAACGACTTCCAAGCGATGGCGACGAGGATAAGGACGGGCACGATCGTCCAGATCACCTCGACCGTCACGTTGTGCGTGAATTTTTTCGGCGTGGGATTGGCGGCGGCGTTGTAACGCACGATCACCCACAGCAAGAGCGCAAGCACGAACACCGAGACGACGATGATGATCGGCAGCAGGAAATTATGGAAATCCGTAATCTCGCGCATGATGGCGGTGGCGGGCTCTTGCAGGTTCAAGCCGCGCGGATGCGGCGCACCCACGGCGGCGGCGGCAGTCCCGCTCAACAGCACGCTTGCCGCCATTGCGGCGCTTGCGATCAAAGCCCCTCGCTTCACGCATTCGCTCCTTACAGACTCACCAGCGGTATGGCGCGGGAGGAAGCCCCCGCCTATAGTCGCCGGGCGCGGCATTCGACCGCGCCTTGCCGTTTTTGGTCCGAATTTCTCAACCCGCGGGGTGCTAGCATGAGCCGGGCGCGGCTTCCAAGGCGCATTCCGATCGCCGCCGCGCTGGCGGCGCTGGCGCTGGCCGGAACGGCCGCCGCGCAAACCTCCTCCGGGCGCGAGCGCGACGTGGGCGCGCGCACCACGATCGGCGCCCCCAACGCCCAGGCCTGCAGCGACGCGGTGGGTGCCGGCGATTATTCCGACACCGCACTCGCCGCCTGCGACCGCGCGCTGGCCACCGAACGGCTGAACCGCCAGCTCCAAATCGCCACCCGCATCAATCGCGGCGCCACGCACCTGCGCCGGCGCGAGGGTGAAGCCGCTTTGGCCGATTTTGACGCCGTGATCGCCATGGATCGCCGCCACGGCGAGGCCCACCTCAACCGGGGCGCGGCCCTGGTGCTGCTGGGCCAGCCAGGCCCGGCGGTGGCGGCGATCACCGAGGCGCTGGGGCTGGACGTGCGCGAGCCGCACAAGGCCTATTTCAACCGCGGCGCCGCCCGCGAGCAGCTGGGCGACCTGCGCGGCGCTTTTGAGGATTATAATACCGCATTGGACATCCAGCCCGATTGGGGCCCGGCCAATGACGAATTGGCCCGCTTCGTCCGCAACCGGCGCGAACACCTGGCCCAAGTGCTTGGGGAAGAGGCCGAAACCAGCAACTAATATGAAGCGCGGGCGTCCCCGCCCGCGTTTTACACCGGCCAACCCCGACCGAGGCCCCTATATAAAGGGGCCGCCCCCAAGGAGATTCTGATGGCCGATACGCTGCGCGCCCTTCCCGAAAACGCTGCCGAAATGGACTGGGACGCCGCCGGCGAGATTTTGGCCGATGCGGCGCGGGGCGCCGACGATGGCGAAATCTTCGTCGAGGACAGCCGCACCGAGAGTTTCCTCTGGGATGACGGGCGGCTGAAATCGGCCTCGTTCGACGCCACCCAAGGCTTTGGCCTGCGCGTCGTGGCCGGCGAGCGCGCGGGCTACGGCCACGCCAGCGTGCTGGACACGGACGCGGTGGCCCGCGCCGCGGAAGCCGCGCGCGCGGTGAAGCTGGGCCATAACGCGACGCTCGACGCCGGCCCCCCGCGCGTGAACCGCCAGCTCTATGCCGATTTCGACCCGATCGAGGCGCCCGGCTTCACCGACAAGACCTCCCTGCTGGCCGAGATCGACGCCTATTGCCGGGCCAAGGATCCGCGGGTGGTGCAGGTGGCCGCCACGCTCGCCGGCGCGCACCGGGCGCTGACCATCCTGCGGCCCGACGGCGAGAGATTCCGCGATCACCGCCCGCT
>DAOMPU010000386.1:0-2658 GCA_035444925.1 Terricaulis sp.
CCGGCATCCCCGGCACGATCGGCGGCGCGCTGACCATGAACGCCGGCTGCTACGGCGCGGAAACCAAGGACGTTTTGGAAAGCGCTTGGGGCTTTGATCGCGCGGGCGCGCGGCGCGCATTTTCCAACGCCGATTTCGGCTTCACCTATCGCCACAACGCCATCGAAGCACCGATCATCTGGATGGAGGCGACCTTCAAAGGCGCGCCCGATGCGCCCGAAGCTGTCACGGCGCGCATGGGCGAGATCACCGCAAAGCGCGAAGGCTCCCAGCCGATCCGCGAAAAAACCGGCGGCTCCACTTTCAAGAACCCGCTCAAGGCCGATGGCGAAAAGCTTTCGGCCTGGAAGCTGGTGGATGAAGCGGGCATGCGCGGCTATCGGCGCGGCGGGGCGCAAGTCAGCGAAAAGCACGCGAACTTCCTGATCAATACCGGCGAAGCGAGCGCCGCCGACATCGAAGGCTTGGGCGAGGACGTGCGCGCGGCCGTGCAGGCCAGGCATGGCGTGACGCTGGATTGGGAAATCAAACGGATTGGGCGGCCTTAACCGCCACTTTTGATCGCATCCACCCATTCGCCCGCCTGCGCCTGCGCCACGCCCGCCAGCGCGTCCACCCGCGCCGCGAAGCTTGCGTCGCTGAGATAAAGCGCAACCGCCACGCAGGCCGCCATGGTCAGCGCCGCGCCCACGCCCGCCAGCCGCGAGCCGCGCTGCGCCGAAGCGGGGCGTGGCGCCGGCGCCTCCAGCGCCCGCCGCCACAGCGCCGCATCGCCGACCCCGCGCGCCAGCTTTAACGCCCGCGCCCCGCCCAGGCTCGCCGGCGCCTTCGCGCCGTCCAGCCGCACGATCACCACGCCGCCCGCCCGCGCCGCCCGCCGCGCCGCTTGGCGCAGCACTGGCGAGCGCGCGGCCGCCGCCGACCACAGCACGACCAGGAGCTTCGCCTTGCCGGGCTTAACGCTCGCTTCAACGTCATAACCAAACGCCGCCAGCGTCAGCGCGATCTCGGCGGCGCGCGCCGCGTCCGCTGGCGCGTGCGCGAGGAAGAGGGGCTTTTGCATCGGCGTTGAACAACACGCGCCGCGCGCTTCGCGCCAAGCATGCGCACGCGCAGGAACTCTCGCGCGCGCCGCGGCGCCTAAGTCATAGGCGCCGGCGCCAGAAAAAAGCGCGCGCGGCGGGCGTCGGCGCGCGTGCTGGAAAGGCCTTGTTCAGCCCTGTGGCGTGGTTAAGCGCGCGCCAATACATTTGAATCGAAATTTACTATAAAAATCAGCAACTAACAGCATAACCATCATCATGCCTTAACCCCGATCCGTTTCATTATGACACTCTCGGAATGAGCGCAGGAAAAGCGTTCTCCGGGCGGCGGCGGGCGGTTTGGTTGGTGAGGGTGCGAATGGCGCGGGTAGCTGTTCTCCTAGGGGGCTTGAGCCCCGAAAGGCCTGTGAGCTTGAGCTCCGGGGCCGGTTGCGCGGCGGCGTTGCGCCGGCTTGGGCATGAAGTGATCGAAATCGATCCTCAGAATGCCGGCTGGATCGCCGAACTGAAGGATTGTGCGCCCGACGCGGTGTTCAATGCGTTGCACGGCGAGTGGGGCGAAGACGGCCGCACGCAAGGCGTGCTCGATTATCTTAAGCTCCCGTACACGCATTCGGGCTGCCTCGCCTCGGCGCTGGCGATGGATAAGGACAAGTCCAAGGCCGTGTTCGCGCAGGCGGGCCTGCCGCTCGCCAATGGCAAGCTGATGCATCGCCTTGAAGCGGCCAAAGCGCATCCGATGCCCGCGCCTTACGTGGTCAAGCCGAACGCGCAAGGCTCATCGGTTGGCATCTTCATCGTGCGCGAGGGCGCCAATCGCCCGCCAGAACAATTGCTCGATCCCGACTGGACCTTCGGCGAAGAAGTGCTGGTCGAGGAATTCATCGATGGCAAGGAACTCACCGTCGCCGTGATGCACGGGCGCGGGGCCCTGGCCGTCACCGAAATTTTCGTCACCAGCGACGGCGATTGGTACGATTTTGACGCGAAATACGCCGCCGGCGGCTCGCGCCATGTCGTGCCGGCCGACATTCCGCAAACGGTGGCCGATCAGCTGATGGCCGCCGCCGAGGCCGCGCATTACGCGCTTGGCTGCCGCGGCGTGTCGCGCAGCGATTTCCGCTACGATCCGAAAACCGATCGCTTGGCGTTGCTGGAAGTAAACACCCAGCCCGGCATGACGCCGACCTCGCTGGTGCCCGAGCAGGCCGCGCACGTCGGCATGTCCTACGATGAATTGGTCGCCTGGATTTTGGAGGACGCATCATGGCCGCGGTGAGAGCGCGCCGGGGCGGCCGGCCTCCGAACGATCCGCCCAAGCGCGGGCGCCGTGGCAAGGCCGCGCCGCAGCCCTCGCGCCACGAGCCGATGTCGCGCCTCGCGCGCATCAAGCTCAGCGGCGGGCTGCGGGACGATGATCTGCACGTCTCGGGCAAAAGCCTGCTGACCGGCCTTGCCGGCATGGTGATGTTCCTCGGCGTCGCCATCGCGGGCGCCACTTGGCTTGGCTCGTCCTTGTTTGATGTGCGCGAAGCTTTTGCGCGTACCGCCGATGGCGCGGCCGCCAGCGCGGGCTTTGACATCGACGAAATCCAAGTCGCCGGCGTTTCGGGGG
>DAOMPU010000387.1:0-2655 GCA_035444925.1 Terricaulis sp.
TATCGCGCAGCGCGCTGTAGGCGTCGCCGCAGCCTGCCACGTCCGGCAGCCATTCTCGATCTTCATCGGTGGGATTAAGCGCCGCGCGCTCAATATCGCAGCAGATGGCGAAGCCCAGCGCGTACGGATTTAGCCCACCATAGCGGCGATCATCGAATTCAGGCTGCATCACCACGCTGGTGTGCGAGTGGATGAATTCGAGGAACGAGCCGTCGTCGATTTGCCCCTTCTCGTGCAGGCGGTTCATCACGCGGTGATGCGTGTAGGTGGCGCAGCCTTCGTTCATCACTTTGGTTTGGCGCTGCGGATAGAAATATTGATTGATCAGCCGCACGATGCGCAAAATCTCGCGCTGCCAGCCGGCTAGGCGCGGCGCGGTTTTTTCCAAGAAATAAAGCAGGTTTTCTTCCGGCAGGCCCAGCAGCGCGCGCCGGCGCGCGTCCTCATCCTTGCTGGCCTTGCGTTTGCCCTGCGGCACGGTGCGCCAGAGATCGTTGAACAGCTGCTCGCCATGGCGGCGGCGCTCCTCCTCGCGCTTCTGCTCGGAGCGCAAATCCGGCATGCGCTTGCGCGGGAAGCGATGCACGCCGTGGCTTTGCAGCGCGTGCGCGGCATCCAGCACGCGCTCGACCTCCTCCTGGCCATAGCGATCCTCGCATTTGGCGATGAAGCCGCGCGCGAATTCGAGATAATCGAGGATGCCGTCCGCATCCGTCCATTGCTTGAACACGTAATTGTTCTTGAAGAAATGGCTGTGCCCATAGCCGGCGTGCGCGATCACCAGCGTCTGCATCGTCGCGGAGTTTTCCTCCATGATATAGACGAGGCACGGATTGGAATTGATCACGATCTCGTAGGCAAGGCCCTGATAGCCCTTGCGATAGAGCGCCTCGTTGCGCGCGAATTCCTTGCCGAAGCTCCAGTGCCGGTAAAACAGCGGCATGCCGGTGGAGGCGTAAGCATCCAGCATCTGCTCGGTGGTGATCACTTCGATCTGATTGGCGTAAGGGTCGAGCCCCATTTCGCCGATCGCGATCTCGCCGCACGCCTCATGTACGCGGCGAATGAGATCGAAATCCCAATCCGGCCCCTGGAACAGCAGCTTGCGATCGGAAACCAGGCTCATGCGGCCTCCGCCTGCTGGCGCGAGAACAATTCGCGGAACACCGGATAGATGTCGCGCCGGTGCTTCACTTTGCGCATGGCGAACGGCTCGTCCTCGCCGAGGCGGCGATAGGTGCGCCACAAATTCGTGTTCGGCTCTCCGACGCCGGGATGATCGTCCTCATCGTCCATGCCGACTTCGACGTAGGCATAATATTGGCAGATCGGCAGGATCACATCGCGCAGCTGCGCCAGCACCACGGCATTGTCGCTCGAGGTATTATCCCCGTCGCTCGCCTGCGCGGCGTAGATATTCCATTGATCCACTGGATAACGCTCGCGCACGACCTCCTGCATCTTGAACAAAGCGGTGGAAACCACCGTGCCGCCGGTTTCGCGCGAATAGAAGAAGGTCTGTTCGTCCACCTCCTGCGCTTCGTGCGTATGGCGGATAAACACCACGTCCACGTGCTCGTAGCGGCGGTTGAGGAAGAGGTAGAGCAGCGAATAGAAGCGCTTGGCCAAATCCTTCATGTGCTCGTTCATCGAGCCGGAAACATCCATCAGGCAGAACATCACCGCCTTGGCGATCGGCTTGGGCGTGGATTCCAGTCGGCGATATCGCACGTCCACCGGGTCGATATAGGGAATGCGCTTGGTCCGCGTGAGGATGTGCTCCAGCTCGGCGCGCAGCTTCACCAATTCATCGAATTGACCGCCCGCGCGCTCCAGCCGCTCGATTTCCTCGCGCAGCTTTTGCACTTCCTCAGGCTTCGGCCGCTTCAGCGCGATGCGGCGTGACATCGAATGCCGGAGCGTGCGCGGCACTGAGATGCGTGAGGGCGGCCCCGCGGTGGAGAACCCCGCCTGGCGCCATTGCACCGATTGCACGCCGGCAATCTGACGCTTGGCCATGTCTGGCAGCTCTAAATCTTCCAGATAGAGATCGAGATATTCTTCGTCCGACAGCGCGAAGCGAAACTCATCCTCGCCCTCGCCGCTATCGGTGGCGCGCGAGCCTTTGCCGCCGCCCTGCTCGGGGCGCGGGATGGTGTCGCCTTCGATGTATTTCTTGTTGCCCGGCAGCACGTAGTCGCGCACCCCGCCCTCGCCGGCGCGGCGCAGGTGCGGCTCGTGCACGCCGCCGGCGGGGATGGAAACTTCCCCGCCCTTGCCCGCATCCTTGATCGAGCGCGTGGAGGATGCCTCCCGCACGGCGCGGCGCACTTGCGCGCGCGCGCGGCGCAGGAAGCGTTGGCGGTTGGCGAAGCTTTTGCCGCCGGGATTGAGGCGGCGATCAATGATGTGCATTGCCGCTCCGCCTTAACCCGCTTGCTTCACCCGCATGTACCATTCCACGAGACGGCGCACCTGGCGCTCAGTGTAGCCGCGCTCGGTCATGCGCAGCACGAACTCCTCGTGCTTCTTCTCGCTCTCGCTGTCTTTCTTCGAGCCGAAGGAAATAACGGGGAGCAAATCCTCCACCTGGGAGAACATGCGCCGCTCGATCACTTCGCGGATTTTTTCGTACGAGGTCCAGGACGGGTTCTT
>DAOMPU010000388.1:0-2653 GCA_035444925.1 Terricaulis sp.
CCGGTGCGCATGGCGCGCTGCCTCTACACGGTGACGCCGGATGAAAATTTCCTCATCGCGCCGAGCGTGAAACACGAACGAGTGCTCATGTTCTCCGCCTGCTCGGGCCATGGCTTCAAATACGCGCCGGTCTTCGGCGAATTGGCGCAAGAATGGCTGGATGGCAAGCCATCGGATGAACTTAAGGCGCTGGCGCGCGGCGGCGCCAACCGGCTCGGCGGCGAGAAGTCTTAAGGCACTTTAGGGGTATCGCCACAAAGGCGACACGCCCGAGTCACGAACGCGTCTCCGACTCCGCGCATGTAGGCGGCCATGAACGCCGATCAAATCATCGCCTTCGCAGATGCGTTACGTGAGCACGCGCGCGCATCGGGCCGCGATCTCAACGCGGCCAATCTGTTTGTGCACACGGTGCTTTCGCGTGCGATCAAATATGACGAGGTCGTGACGCCTCCGCCGCCGGTGCTTGCGCAGCCGGAAGTGCGGGCGAACTAAGGGCTTACCCCCAGCGCGACGTTTGAAGGCCGGAGCGCGCGCCCCCTGGCGCGAATGTGGCGCATGCCTCAAGGAAGATGCGGGCCGAGCGGCCCGCGCTCCCAGGGAGCAGCGCGCAGACTTTAAGCCGGCGTTAGCGGGCCAATTCCGGCGCCTTGTGTGGGCGCCACGGTGAAGGCGGCGGCGCGCGAGGTTTCGTAGGCGGCCGATTGAATGCTTGAGACGATCATGTATTCGGCCAGCGCCTGCTCGTGCGTCAGCGTCAGCAGCAGAAAGCCGCGATGCGCGCCGTCCGACCATTTGATGTGCGGATTGCGCGCGCGCACGGCGGCGGCGAAATCGATGCCGGCGGCGCTGAAATAATCGGTCTCGCTGGGCGAAGTGATCGATGTGCCGCCGAACTCGACGCCGACCAGCCCTTCGCCATCCTCCAATTCGTTGGCCCACGCATTGTGGCTATCGCCGGTGATCACCAGCGGGTTGCCGCCAGAGGCGCGCATCGCCTCGTACACACGCGCGCGCTCGCTGGGATAGCCGTCCCACGCATCAATATTCAGCGGGAACGGAAAGCGCGTCAGCTTCAACAGCTGCGTGACGCCCGGGCGCAAGCGCTCGAGCGCCGAAGCCAGCGCCGCCGGCGTGCGCGAAACGTCCGGCGCCGTCACCGGCGCCATGATGATCTGATTGCCGATCACTTGCCAGGTCACGCCGGCGCGCTGCGAGCCCGCGAGTTCGCCCGCCAGCCATTGCTGCTGCGCATCGCCCAGCAGCTTCTTATCGGCCACCAGCGCTTGAATGCCCGCCACGTCCGGCGCCAGGAAAAATCCGGGCGGCAGCGCGCGTGCGGTTTGGATCAAGCCTTGCGCGCGCCGCCAATCGAGCACCGGGCGCAATTCTTCACCGACTTCCTCATAGATCGCCGGAAAGCGCTGCATGGCCGGCGTATCGGCCTCGCCATCGCGCAGCGCGACGGGCGCGGCCGGATTGGCGAAATTCCAGCGCTGCAGCACTACGGGCAAACCTTGCGCATAATCATGCGGCTGCTGGCGCCCAAGCAGGCGCGTTTCCAGCATCACCAGCGTGAACAGATCGCCGAACTGAAAGCTGCGGTTGATCGCTTCGAATGCGCGTCCCTGCTCTGGCTCGCGGATCGGCATCCATTCGTAATAGGCCTGCAACGCCGCGCTTTTGCGGCTGGCCCATTCGCCTTCGCCTTCATTGTGGTTTTCGGCCCCGCCCGTCCAACTATCGTTGGCGACTTCATGGTCATCCCAAACCACGATCCACGGCGCGATCGCGTGCGCGGCTTGCAATTCAGGCTGCGACTTATATTGGGCGTGGCGCGCGCGATAATCGGCCAGCTTGGTGCATTCCACTTCCGGGGAAGGAATCCGCCCCAGCGCGATCGCCTCGGCGCCGCCGTAACCGGAGACGCCGTACTCGTAAATGTAATCGCCGAGATGGACGACGAGATCGACGCCCTCTTGCTTGGAGAGCGCATCGTACGCGTTGAAGAAGCCGTGCGGATAGGACGCGCAGGACGCCACCGCGATCTTCATTTCATCCACCTGCCCGCGCGGCAGCGTGCGCGTGCGCGCTACGGCGCTTTCGGCATTGCCGGCCCGGAAGCCGTAGAAATACGGCGCGCCGGGCCGAAGCCCGGTAACATCCGCCTTCACGGTGTAATCGCGCGCGGCGTTCGCTTCGATCACGCCGGTTTTCACCACGTCGGTCAGCTCGCGATTGCGCGCCAATATCCAGCGCACCGGCACCGGGCCTTCTTGCGCGGGCGAAACGCGCGTCCAGATAATCACCCGGTCATGGCCAGGATCGCCCGAGGCGATTCCGTGATTGAACGCCACCGCGCCCTCATAGGCCGGCGTCTCCACATTGCGCGCGCACGCTGCGGCGCTTGCCGCAACGCCAAGCCCCGCCAGCGCGCCGCGGCGCGTGAAATGCCGTTTGGCCATGATCTTCCTCCCGCGCTTGTTAGAGCAAGCCGCGCGGAGAAAAGCTAGCGCGCCCGCACGCGCAGGCGCACCGGCTGGTGATCGGTGTGGCGGAATTGGAAGTCCACGCCGGCCACGCTTTCTACGTCCACGTTGGGAGAGACGATGAAGCCGTCGATCGTCGTCACATAATTTTCACCGGCCACGTA
>DAOMPU010000389.1:0-2616 GCA_035444925.1 Terricaulis sp.
CGGTATTTATCGAAATCGCGCTCGCCTTCGGCGTAGAGCAGCACGTCGTCGATGAAGAAATTGCCGGTGCATGCGCGCGCGGGCTTGTTGAAGATCGCGTAGGCGGCGTCGGCCATGATGTCCACGGTGCGGCAATGGCGTAGCCCCTCCTCGCCCGCGAGCGCGAACTCGATGGCGGCGGTGGCCACGCCGGTGCGCGGCCAGAGCGCGTTGAAGGCGATGCCTTCATCCTTGAATTCCGCGCTCATGCCGAGCACGCACATGCTCATGCCGAACTTGGCCATCGTGTAGGCGACGTGGTTTTGAAACCAGCGCGGGCTCATATCGAGCGGGGGCGAGAGCATCAGCACGTGCGGATTGGACGCCTGCTTCAGATGCGGAATGCAGGCGCGGGAGACGATGAACGTGCCGCGCGCGTTCACCTGGTTCATCAGGTCATAGCGGCGGATATCGGTTTGCAGCGTGCCGGTGAGCTGGATGGCGGAGGCGTTGTTGACGCAGATGTCGATGCCGCCAAAGCGCGCTACGGCGGCCTCGACCGCCGCGTTCACGCTTTCAGGCTCGCGCACATCGACCACGATCGGCAGCGCCTGGCCGCCGGCCTTCTCCACCTCCTCGGCGGCGGAGAAAATTGTTCCCGGCAGCTTCTTGTGCGGCTCGGCGGTTTTGGCGGCGATCACAATGTTGGCGCCGTCGCGGGCCGCGCGCAGCGCGATGGCCAGGCCGATGCCCCGGCTTGCGCCTGTAATGAACAGGGTTTTTCCAGCTAGACTCATGACGCTACGGCCTCCCTTGGGCCACTTTAGGCCAGGGCGCGGGCAAGCTCCACACGCCTCTGGACGTTTGACCCCCGCCCCGCCCCGGCTCTAAAATCGGGTTCAACTGAGCCGTCGAGGGCGCAGAGTTTCGGAGGAAGTTTCCATGCGCACACTTGCGCTTGCAGCCATTTTCGCCGTCGGCGTCGCCGCGCCCGCTTTCGCCGCCCCTTGGGCCGATGCGCGTCTCAAATTTGAGACGCCGGGTTCAAACTGGACTGTGCGCCAGGAGACCTACCAATCCACCAGCGACCGCTCCTACATCGAAGCGGACGCGCCCGATGACGATTGCGCCTTCTACTCGACGGCCGCGCAGGTGGCGAACGCCACGGTGGCGCGCAGCGCCATTTCCGAGGACGCGCGCTTTACCCCGCAATATTTGCAGCAAGTGGCGGCGATGTTTCCGCGCGTCGTCGGCCCCAACGCCACGGTGACGGCCAACACCGTCGATACCGCCGGGGCCTGGCCGATTCGCCGCATCAGCTATCGCTCGGGCGAGCGCGTCTCGCATGTCGCGATTCAGTGGCGCCCCGGCGTGCAACTGATCGCCGCGTGCGCGCGCTATGAGGGCGCCGCCTCGGAACCCTCGCGCTACGATGCAATCTTCCGCTCGATCGGCCACCCGAACGACGCAACCTGGGCGCAGGAAGCCACCGCCGGCGCAGCGGCTCAGCAAGCCCAAGCCGCACAAAACGCCGCGCAAGCGGAAGCCAATGCGGCGGCGGAAGCTGAAAACGAGCGCGTGCGCGAGCACAACGCCGAGACCGAGCGCCAAGAACGCCGCGAGCGCCGCGGCGGCCGGTTTAATTAACCGGCGTTTACCGAATTGAAGCGTAAACGCTTGGTTATCCTCGCGTTTACGCGCAATTCACGACGATGGCTCCATTGATGGAGCCATGCTTGAACGACTCCTCGCCGCCTCCGCCCCGCAAGGGCTGACGTTGACGAAAGCGGGCGCGGCGCTGGCCGTCGCGCTCAGCGCCGGCGCGGTTTCCATGCTGTTTCCGCAATTGGCGCTGCTGCTGCTGGCGGCGCTTGGCGCCTATGTGCTGATGAGCGCGCAAAGCGCGCGGCTTGATCTCGCGGCGCTGGCGGGGCCGGCGCTAGCGGCTTTGCTGGTGGGCGCGTTCGTGGGCCTCGCGGGCGCCATCGGCGTTATTTTCATCTGGCGGCTCATCGCCGACACGCGCTGGAGCATGAACGAAGCGCGCCGGCTCAGCCGCGCGGCCGGCCGCCCGGACGCTTCGGCCCCGCGCGCGCTCTGGCATGCGTGCGCCACGCCGATCTTCGGCCTTGCCGTGGTGGCGTACACCGCCCCGCACATGGTGGCGGGCCTGCCGCTCGATCTGCCGCACATCTCGCTGTGGAGCGTGATTGCGGTGGGCGTGCTGGCGGCGCTGGCGGTGTTTGATTGGGCGCTGAAATGCGCCGCGGACTGGCGCCTGGGCGAACTCGCCGCCGCGCCCGCCGCGCATCTTTTCTCGCACCACGTGCTTTATCTGCTGGCGTTCGGGCTGATGATCGATGTTTCAGCCGGCATCGTGGCGATGATCGCCTGGCGCTTGGCGCACGCGGCGGCGGCGCGTCAGCCCAGCTTCACGGCCGTTCCGTAAGCCAGCACCTCGGTCGCCTGGCCCTGGCCGGCGTCGGTGGTTTCAAAGCGCACGCCCACCACCGCATCCGCGCCAAGCGATTGGGCGTGCTGCACCATGCGATCGAGCGCCTGCTCGCGGCTTTCGGCCAGCAGCTTGGTGTATTCGTGGATTTCCCCGCCGACGATCATGCGCAAGCCCGCAACGAT
>DAOMPU010000390.1:0-2610 GCA_035444925.1 Terricaulis sp.
CGGCTCGATTCCGAGCTTGATCGCGCGTCCGTGCTCTATCGCCCGGACGGCGATTACGCGCTCGACGCCGAGATCGTCAGCGCGCCGGGCGGGGTGATGGCGCGGCTTTTGGGCTTCACCGAAGAAGGCTTCGCCGTGCGCGCGCTCGGCGAAGGCGATACGCAGACCGGCCAGGCCAATTACAGCATCGATGTCGGCATCGAGCGGCTGCTGACCGGCCAAGCCGGCTGGACGCCGGAGCGTTGGCAAGCCGAAGGCCAGGCGCAACTTGATCGCCTGGAAATGCTCGATCCGGTCACCGAGCGCGTGGGCGATAGCGTGGCGCTGAGCGCAAGCGGCGCGCGCATCGGCGCATTTGAGTTGCAAGCGATCACGCCGAACCTGACGCTCGATCTCGCCGGCGTGCTCAACGAGGACCGCGAATTGGTTGACGGCGCGCGCATCGTCGCCAGCGCCGCGCGCGCCTCCGCGCTGGCGCCGGAAGCGCCGGTTGAACTTGGCGCCGCGCGCTTTGAAGGCGAATTGCGCCGCGCGCGTGGGACCACCGCCGTTCAGGGCGATCTGGAAGCCGATGTGCCCAACGCGTTCGGCCATCGCGTTCTGTTTCGCGGCCCAGCGCGCGCCGCGCTGAACGACGATGCGTTTACGCTGAACGCCGACCTCGCCGCCGCCGAGGCGCCCACGGCGATGTTCGCCAACGGCCGCCTGCGCGCCGAGCTCTCGTACAATCGCGCGCGCGCGCGCTTTGCGCTCGATCGCGCCACGCTGGAAAGCGATGCGCTTTCCGCCAACGCCCAAGGCTGGGCGGCGCAAGGGGACGGCGAATTTGCCGGCGAATGGCAGGTGCGCCAGCTTCAGGCCTTGAGCGCCGATCTGCGCGGGCGCGCCGCCGGCGCCTGGCGCGCTTTCGCCGCCCCGGCGCGCACCGGCCCGCGCATCTGGACCACGACCGTGCAAGGCCAAGGCGCGGAAATTTCCGGCGCGCCCAACATCGTGCCGCAATTGCTGGGCGCGACGCCCACGCTCGACGCCATGTTGCGCAGCGAGAATGGCGGCATCACCGTGGCGCACGCGCGCGTCAATGGCGGGCGCCTGCGCGCGGGCGTGTTCGGCCGCATCGTGCAAGGCAATGCGAACCTCTCGCTTGAAGCCAGCGCGCGCGGGCCGCTTGATCTCGGCGGGGCGGTGATGGAAGGCGCGGTGGACGCCACCGGCCACATCTCCGGCCGCATCGCCCGCCCCACGCTCACCGCCGAAGCCTCGATGCAAAGCTTCGCCGCCGGCGGGACCGTCGTGGACGCGCCGCGCGTGAATTTTACGCTGGCGCCCAATGCCGACGGCTATCAAGGCAGCGCGGAGGTGCAAGGCGCCGTTTCCGGCCAGCCGCTGACCGCCGCTTCCAACATCGCCATCACCGGCAGCGCCGTCGCGCTGACCGAACTCGACGCGCAGATCGGCGCACTTGCGCTGCAAGGTTCGGCCAGCGTCTCCTCGCGCGGGGTCTCCGCTGAGCTCGATGTGAATGGCGCGATCGATGATCTGATCGCCGGCGCCAGCGGGCGGCTTTCAGGCCGGCTCTCGCTCACGCCGGAAACCATGGTGCTCAACGCCGCCATCGCCGATGCGCGCGCCGGCGATCTGTTCGTACGCGCCGCCAGTTTGCGCGCGCAAGGCCCGCTCGATTCGATCGACGCGACGTTCGACATGCGCGGGCGCCTCAACCAAGCCCCGCTCACCTTCGCCGGCACGGCGAACCTCGATCTCGATAACAGCGACGTGCGCATTGATGGCCGCGGCCAATTGGCCGGCGCGGACGTTTTCACTCGCGCGCCGATCACCGCCGCCTGGGGCAATGGCGAGCTGCAAGCGAGCGTCAATGTGGCCATGGGCGATGGCGTGGTGCAGGCGCAATGGCGCGAGCGCGGGCGCGCGCTCACCGGCTCGGCGCAAGTCGAGGACGCGCCGATCGCGCCATTGGCTGCGATCTGGGGCGAGCGCGCCACCGGCATCATCGACGGGCGCATGAGCCTTTCCAACAATGGCGGCGGCCTTTCCGGCGACGCGGACGTGACTTTGCGTCAAGCCCGCTTCGCCGGGCGCCAGCGCGCGCCGCTGGACATGCGCATTGTCGGCGCGCTGGAGCCGAGCCGGCTGCGCGCCAACGTGGAAGCACGCTCGGACGATGGCCTTGAGGCGCGTTTTGAAGCGGACGCCCCGGTTGTCACCAGCGCCAACCCGATCCGCATTGCGCTGGCGCCGGAGCGGCGCGGGCGCGCGGTTTGGGCCGTGCGCGGCCCGGCGGAAAGCCTCTGGGCCGCCGCGCGGCTGCAGGATCAATCGCTGCAAGGCGATCTCGACGGCGAAGGCGTGCTGGAATTCGGCGCGGGCTATCTCTCCGGCGACGGCGCCATCGAAATCACCAATGGCCGCTTCGAGGACAAGCTCACCGGCGTTACTTTGGTCAATCTCGATGTGCGCATGGCGATCGACGATAACGGCGTGCGGATCGAGCGCTTCAGCGCCGCCGGCCCGCGCGGCGGGCGCCTCACCGCCACCGGCGGCAGCGTCAATCCACGCGAGGGGCGCATCATTGTCGCGATCGACGACATG
>DAOMPU010000391.1:0-2594 GCA_035444925.1 Terricaulis sp.
CTGGCGGTTCGCGCCTTCGCCGATCAGCGATTCCGAGAACGCCTGCTCCCAGGCGGGCGAGAGCGTGATGATCGGCAGGCTGCCTTCAGGATTGCGGTGCTGGTGGCAGATCTGGCGCGAGAGCCGCCCGCGCACGTGCTCGGTGATCATCACCAGATCATGCATCGTGGGCGCCGCTTCGGCGATCGCTTCGATGATGGTTGTGAGATCGCGGATCGAGATGCGCTCTTTCAGAAGCATCTGCAGGATGCGCTGCACGCCTGACCAGGAAATATGCGCCGGCGCAATTTCATCCAGCAGCGTCTGCGTATCTTTCGGCAGTTCTTTGATGAGGCCTTTGACTTCGGCGAAGGTGAGCAGCTCGCTCATATGCTCTTTCACCACTTCGGTGAGGTGCGTGGCCAGCACGGTGGCGGGATCGACCACCGTGTAGCCGCGGAAGCTGGCTTCCTCGCGTGCGCCATCGGCGATCCACACCGCGTCCAAGCCGAACGCGGGCTCCTTCACCGCTTCGCCGGGAATGGCGATGCCGGCGCCCGTCGGGTCCATAGCCAGCAGCGCGCCCATTTTCAGCTTGCCTTCGCCGGCTTCCATCTCGCGCACGCGGATGGTGTAGCGATCGGGCGGCAGCTGCACGTTGTCGAGAATGCGCACGCTCGGCATCACGAAGCCGAATTCCTGCGCCAAAGTCTTGCGCAGCGCTTTGATCTGATCGGTGAGCCGCCGGCCCTGCACGTCATTGATCAGCGGCAGCAGAGAAAAGCCAAGATCGATCCGCACTTCGTCCATGCGCAGCGATTGCTGCGGCGTTTCTTCCACTGCCGGCGCGGGCGGCGGCTCGGCCGCCTCCGCTGCGGCGGTGGCGCGCTGGCTTTCGCGCAAACGCCACGCCAGCAAGCCTGAAACGCCGCCCAGCACCGCGAACGGCAAGAACGGCATGCCTGGCAGCAGCGCCACGCCGAATGCGCATGCCGAAACGATGCCAAGGCCCATCGGATAAGCGGCGAATTGCTTGGCCATCGCTTTGTCGGCGGAGCCATCAATCCCGGCCTTCGTGACGAGCAAGCCCGCCGCGACTGAGACGATCAGCGCCGGGATCTGCGTGACGAGACCATCGCCCACGGTCAGCAGCACGTAGGTGCGGCCCGCTTCGGCGAAATCCATGCCGTGCGAAACAACGCCGATGATGATCCCGCCGATGATGTTGATCGCCACGATCAGAATGCCGGCGATCGCATCGCCGCGCACGAATTTTGAGGCGCCGTCCATCGCCCCGAAGAAGGAGCTTTCGTCTTCCAGCGCCTTGCGCCGTTCGCGCGCCTGTTGCTCGTTGATGAGGCCGGCCGAGAGATCGGCGTCCACCGCCATCTGCTTGCCGGGCATCGCGTCCAAGGTGAAGCGCGCGGCGACTTCCGCGATCCGCGTCGAGCCTTTGGTGATCACCACGAAGTTCACGATCACCAGGATGATGAACACGATCACCCCGATCACGAACTCGCCGCCCATAACGAATTGCGCGAACGCCGCGATCACTTCGCCGGCCGCATGCTCGCCATTTTGGCCGTTGGCCAGAATGAGCCGCGTGGTGGCGATGTTGAGGGCGAGGCGCAGCAGCGTCGCCAGCAGCAGCACGGAGGGGAAGGCGGTGAATTCCAGCGGCTTCTTGATCATCAAAGCCGTCATCAGCACGAGGATCGACAGCGTGATCGAAATCGCCAACAAAAAGTCCAGCAGCACCGGCGCCAGGGGCACCAGCATGATCGCCAGAATGCCCAGCACGCCGGCGGCGAGGGCAATCTCGCCCCTCATCAGCAGCTGCGGCAGTTCAGCGAAGGTGAAGCCGGCGCGTTGCGGCTGGGCGGCGTCGGTCATCTAGATCAAGCCGCCTGGCCCGTCGGCGGGGGCGGGATCCTCAATCCCTCATCCGAATATTGCTTCAGCTTGTTGCGCAGCGTGCGGATCGAAATGCCGAGAATGTGCGCCGCGTGCGTGCGGTTGCCTAGGCAATGGGTCAGCGTTTCCAGGATGAGGTCTTGCTCCACCTCGGCGACGGTGCGGCCTACGAGGTGACGCGCCGCCGCTTGTGCAGCCTCGATGGCGAGGCCGGTAGAGTCGCGCGAGCCTACCGGCGCGCCGTCGGGCGCGCGGATCGCATCCGGCCCCACTTCCTCACCGCCCGCCAGCAGCACCGCACGGTGCATCGCGTTTTCCAGTTCGCGCACATTGCCCGGCCAGGCATAGGCGTGCACTTGCATCAGCCCCTCGCGCGAGAGCTTGCGGGCAGGGCGGCCGTTGGATGTCGCGTACTTGCCGATGAAGAAGCTGGAGAGTGCAGCCAGATCGTCCTTGCGCTCGCGCAGCGGCGGGATGCGCAGGTTCACCACGTTGAGGCGATAGAGCAAATCCTCGCGGAATTCGCCGTTTTTCACCAATTGCGCTAAGTCGCGGTTGGAGGTGGCGAGCACGCGGATGTTCACCGAAACCGGCTTGGCGCCGCCCACGCGGTCGATCACCCGCTCTTGCAGCGCGCGCAGCAACTTAGATTGCAGGCGCAGATCCATTTCCGAGATTTCGTCCAGCAGCAGCGTGCCGCC
>DAOMPU010000392.1:0-2590 GCA_035444925.1 Terricaulis sp.
ATGGTGCGTGCGTCAACGCCCAGCGCGCGCGCGGCGGCGTATGCGGCGGCGGCGTTTTGCGCGTTGTGCCTACCCGCGAGCGCTGGCGCCTTGGCGAGATCGGCGGCGGTTTCCGCGCGGCCGGAGAGCGCGTCGATGATCTTGCTATCGAGCACGCTGACGCCGCGCCCAAGCGCCTGCCCCGCCGAAATCGGCGTCACCCGCTGCGCGCCCGCGCGCGTCAGCTCGGTGCAGACGGCCGCGCAATATTGATCGTCCACGCCGATCACGGCCCAATCGGCCGCGCCCTGATTGAGGAAGATGCGCTTCTTGGCGGCGACGTATTCGCCCATATTGCCGTGGCGATCGAGGTGGTCTGGCGTGGTGTTCAGCCAAAGCGCCACGTCCAGGCGCAGCGACGAGGTGAGATCGAGTTGGAACGAACTCAGCTCGATCACGTAATACGCGCCCGCGTGCAGTGGGGGCTGCTCCAGCATGGCCGCGCCGATATTCCCGCCGAGGCGCACATCCTTGCCCGCCTCTTTCAGAATGTGCGCGATCAGCGCCGAGGTGGTGGATTTGCCGTTCGTGCCGGTGATTCCGATCAGTTTCGGGCGCTGCGCGGGCGCCAGCGCGTTCACGGCGCGCGCGAACAGCTCAATATCGCTCATGATCGGCACGCCGACAGCTTGCGCGAGCGTGACGACGCGGTGCGGCTCGGGGAAGGTCAGCGGCACGCCGGGCGAAAGCACCAGCGCGGCGAAGCTGCGCCAATCGCGCGAGTTGATATCCGACACCGGCACGCCGGCAGCTTCGGCCGCCGCGCGGGAGGAATCGTTATCGTCCCATGCATGCACGCGCGCGCCGCCCGCCATCAGCGCTTTCGCGGCGGCCAGCCCCGTGCGCGCCAGTCCGAACACCGCCACATCGCGGCCTTTGAATTCGGTAATCGGGATCATGGCTTCGCCATGATGAGGCAATTGGCAGTGGGCAATAGGCAATAGGGCGCGCCGTTTTCAACGTCACTGCCTACTGCCCACTGCCTGTTGCCTAGTTTCAGAATCACGCACCGCCCTCCAACGAGCGAACTTCGTGCGCTGCTTCGCGCAATTAACGCAACTTCAATGTCGCAAGCCCGGCCAGCGCAAAGATCACCGCGATGATCCAGAAGCGGATCACGATGGTGGGCTCCTGCCAGCCGAGTTTTTCAAAATGATGGTGCACCGGCGCCATCAGGAAAAGCCGCTTGCCGGTGCGCTTGAACACCGCCACCTGCAACATCACTGAAAGCGTTTCGAGCACGAAAAGGCCGCCGACGATGCCCAGCACGATCTCGTGCTTGGTCGCCACCGCCACCGCGCCCAGAAGCCCGCCCAGCGCCAACGAGCCCGTATCGCCCATGAACACGCGCGCCGGCGGGGCGTTGTACCAGAGGAAGCCGAGCGAGGCGCCCAGCAGCGCGCCAAGAATGGTCGCCAATTCGCCGACGCCGGCGACGTGCGGAATGCCGAGATAGTTCGAATAATCGATGCGGCCGACCAGATAGCAGATCACGCCGAACGTGCCGGCCGCGATCATCACCGGAACGATCGCGAGGCCGTCGAGCCCGTCAGTGAGGTTCACCGCGTTGCCGAAGCCGACGATGACGATCATCGTGAACAGCACGTAGAACGCGAAAAGCTGGATGCCCCAGCCGGAGAGGAACGGCAGCGCCACCGCCGTCAGCGGCTCGCCCGCCATTAGCGCATTCCAGAAGCCGGCGATGTCGTGGCTTTGCCCGGGCGTCAGCGCGATCCATTCCGCACCCAGCATGATCAAGGCCGCGACCAGCGCGAATGTGAACTCCGCCGCCAGGCGCACTTTGGCCGAAAGGCCGCCATGGTGCTGCTTCGTGACCTTCGCAAAATCGTCGATGAAGCCAATGAAGCCGAAGCCGACCGTCACCAGCAGCACGGCCCAGATGTAGGGATTATCCAGATCCGCCCAGAGCAAAGTAGAGATCGCCAGCGGAATGAGAATGATGAGGCCGCCCATCGTGGGCGTGCCTTTCTTCGTCAGCAAATGGCCTTCGGGGCCATCGGTGCGGATCGGCTGGCCTTTGCCTTGTTTCTTGCGCAGCCAATGGATGAAGGGCGCGCCCATCGCGAAGGCGATGATCATCGCGGTGACCATGGCGCCGCCGGTGCGGAAAGTGATGTAGTTGAAGAGATTGAAGAATTGAGAGCGCTCGACGTATTGCGCGAGAAGTTCGAGCATCAAGTCTCCCCTTTGAGCGCCGCAAGGGCGCTCACCACGCGGCTCATGCGCGATGAATTCGAGCCTTTCACCAGCACGATATCCCCAGGGCGCATGGCGCCGGAGATGATCGGAATCAGTGCGTCCGCATTTTCGGCATAGCCGCCGCGACGGCTCGGCGGAAGCGCCTCCATCAGAGCCGCCATGCGTGGGCCAGCGGCGAACACAAGGTCAACACCCGCTTCTTCCAAAGGCTTGGCGAGGCCCGCATGGTAGGCGCGCTCATCGGCACCGAGTTCCAACATATCCCCAAGCGCCGCGATGCGCCGCCCGCCGGGGCCAGGCTTGCGCGCCGCGAGTGTGGAAAACGCCGCCG
>DAOMPU010000393.1:0-2585 GCA_035444925.1 Terricaulis sp.
GGCAAAATCGCGAACGGCCCGTTGGGCAGGAAATATTCGTGCGCCACGCCCTCGTGCGGCTTCTCATGCGCGATCGTCGCCACGATCGCCGTCACCGGATAATCCCAACCAATCGTGCGCACGCCCACCGCCCCGCGCACGAAGGAGCGGCGCCCATCCGCGCCGACCAGCAGCGGCGCGCGTAGATTACGCCCGTCCGCCAAGGTCACCGTCACGCCCGCCGGGTCGCGCTTGAGCGCGCTGACGGACATCGGCTGGATCATCTGGATCGAAGGCCGCGCCTTCACGGCGGTATCAAGCGCAAGGCGCACATGCCGCGCCTCCAGCATCAGCCCCAGCGGCTCGTCCTTCTCTTCCTGCTCGGCCCCCTCGAAATGCAGATAGAGCGGGCTCGGCCCGCGCCGCAAATTCCCGTCCGTCACCAGAATTTCGCGGATCGGCTGCGCGACCTCGTCCAGCGCATCGCCGATCCCCAGCGCCCGCCACATCCGGTAGGAGGCGAACGCGATCGCAAAGGCGCGCCCGTCAAACGCGGGGGCCAAGGTCTCGGCCGGCTTGGAGGCGTCGATCACGATCACCTTCAGCCCTGCCTGATCCAGCGCCAGCGCCAGCGTTTGGCCCACAAGGCCGCCGCCGCCCAGAATCACGTCCGCATCGAAGCCGTTGCTCATAGCCAACGATAGGCCCGCGTGCGCCTCCCCGTCGATGCGGCTCCAACGCGCAACCTTTCAGCGCGGCGCCTCAAAAATGAGCAGCCACGCTGCAGCGCACAAAACCCGCGCCCGTTTGCTTGCCGCGCGCGCGTTCCGGCCAACCAATCGGCGGCGACCAGCCAAGAGGGAGCGGGGTATTATGAATCTCTGGAAGACATTGAGGCTCGGCGGGGCGGCGCTTGTCGCCGTCTGCGCGCTGAGCATCGCCGCGCCGGACCTGGCGCTGGCGCAGGAAACCGCCGCGCCGCCGGCCGCGGAAGCCGTCGTCACCGAAGCTGCGCCGGCGACGGAAGTGGCCGAAGAGGTGGTGGAAGAGGCCGCGGCCGAAGAATCCACCATCAATAGCGGCGACACCGCCTGGATGCTGGTCTCGACTGTGCTGGTCGTGCTGATGATCCTGCCGGGCCTTGCGCTCTTCTATGGCGGGCTCGCGAAGTCGAAAAACGTGCTCTCGGTGATCATGCAAGTGTCCACCGTGGCCGTGATCGGCTTCGTCGGCTGGGCGCTGTGGGGTTTTTCGCTCACTTTCACCGAAGGGCCGTTCAATGCCTTCGTGGGCGGGTTCGACAAATTCTTCCTCGCCGGGATCGCGGTGGATCAGCCTTCCGCCGTGCTGTCGAACATTCCTGAATACGTGTTCGTCTCCTTCCAGATGACGTTCGCGGCCATCACCGCGGCGCTCGCGGTGGGCGCGTTCGCGGAGCGGGTGAAGTTTTTCCCGATCGTGATTTTCGCGATCCTGTGGCCGCTGCTTTCGTATTATCCGCTGGCGCACATGGTGTGGGGCGGCGGCATGCTCGCTTCCGATGGCGCGCTCGATTTCGCCGGCGGCACCGTGGTGCACATCAATGCGGGCGTTGCGGGGCTTGTGGGGGCGATCTTCGCCGGCCACCGCCTGGGCTACAAAAAAGAGCCGCTGCCGCCGCACTCGCTGGTGCTGACTTATATCGGCGCGGCTTTGCTGTGGGTGGGCTGGTTCGGCTTCAACGCGGGTTCGGCCGGCGCGGCCAACGGGCTGGCGGGCCTGGCCACCATCAACACGCTCTTGGCCACTGCGGCCGCGGCGTTCAGCTGGATCCTCGTGGAGTGGATCACGCGCGGCAAGCCGAGCGGCCTGGGCTTCGCCTCCGGCGTCATCGCCGGCCTCGTCGCCATCACGCCCGCGGCCGGCTTTGTCGGCCCGCTCGGCGCGCTGGTGCTGGGGCTTATCGCGAGCCCCGTGTGCGTCGTGTTCTGCGCTGGCATCAAGAAGGCGCTCAATTACGACGACTCGTATGACGTGTTCGGCATCCACGGCGTCGCCGGCATCGTCGGCGCCATCGGCACCGGCATTCTCACCGCGCCCGCGCTCGGCGGCACCGCCGGCTGGGGGCTGGAAGAAGGCGCCACGTTCGACATGGTCGGCCAGACCATCATCCAAGTGAAGGCGGTGCTGGTGTCGATCGCGTGGGTCGCGGTGGCGACGGCCATCACCTTCGCAGTGATGTCGCTGTTCGGCCTTAAGGTGAAAAAGGACGTGGAGGAGGAAGGGCTCGATCTCGCCGAGCATGGCGAGGCCGCCTACCACTCCTAATCCGACTTAAGACTCTCCCACTGGGGCGCGGCGCAAAAGGCGTCGCGCCCCTTTTCTTTTGGTGAAACAAAAACCTTTGTTTCACGGCGCTTACCGCATGCGCGCGTTTACGCAAATGAACGCTGCCGTAACCCTGTTCGCCTCCGAATCTTCACCCCCCGTTTACCGGGAAAGCGAAAAGTCCGGGGCTTGAGACGCGGCACCAAGCGGACGCCCCAATTCATGACTGACGAAGCCATTAACCATGGGGGCAGAAGCCCCGCGATCAGCACTTCCGCCGCCGCGCGGCTGGCGCTGAA
>DAOMPU010000394.1:0-2584 GCA_035444925.1 Terricaulis sp.
GAGCCTGGCGCAGATCGCGCTGGCGTGGCTGATGGCCAAGCCCGGCGTGGCCGCGCCGATCGCCAGCGCCACCAGTGTCGCGCAGCTGAGCGAGTTGATGGGCGCGCTGGAGCTGCGCCTCGATGCGGAAGATATCGCCGCGCTGGATCGCGCCAGCGCTTAGCGCTAAGCTCGCGCCTCAACCACACGGGAGATGCGCCATGGCGAGCAAGCGGAAGGTCACAATGATGCGTCGGGGGCTGATTGCGCTCGGCTCGCTGATGTTCTCCGCCGCGTGCGCGACCATCAGCTCCACGCCGGACGCGCCCTCGGTGGCGCCCAATGCGCGCGCGAACGCGGCCCAGCAGCACCCGCAGATCGTGGCGCAATTCGGCGGCGCGGTCGAAGGCCCGCTGGCGAATTATGTAAGCACGATCGGGGAGCGCACGGCCACGGCCGCGGGCGTGCCGGGCCAATGCACCTTCACCGTGATCAATTCCGATGTGGTCAACGCTTTCGCCGTGCCGGGCTGCTACATCTACATCACGCGCGGCATTCTCGCGATCATGAATTCGGAAGATGAGCTCGCGTCCGTGCTGGGGCACGAAGTGGGCCACGTGGTCGCCGATCACTCGGCGCAGCGGCAGAACGCATCAACGTTGACGACTTTGGGCGCGCTGATTGTGGGGGTGGCCACCGGCTCGGGCGAGCTGGCGCAGCTCGCAGGCCAGGTGGGCACGCTCTACACGCTGAATTATTCGCGCGACCAGGAATTCCAATCGGACGATCTCGGCGTGCGCTATCTGCGCGCCAATGGCTATGACGCCTACGCCGCGGCCGACATGCTCGCCGCGCTGGGCGCGCAGGACGCGCTGCAGGCGCGCATTTCCAACCGCGATACGGCCAGCGCCATCCCAGCCTGGGCGCGCACGCACCCGCTTTCGGCCGATCGCGTCACGCGCGCGAATGCGCAGGCGCAAGCGGCTGGCGCCGTGCGCGGCCAACCGCCGGAATCGGTTTCGCCTTATCTCGCGGCCACCAATGGCATGATCTATGGCGACGATCCCGAGCAGGGCTTCGTCAATGGTCGCACCTTCGCGCACCCGAGCATGCGCATCGCCTTCGAGGCGCCGGAGGGCTTCACGCTCACCAACACCACGCAGGCGGTGGTGATCCAGGGGCAAACCGGCCAAGCGCAATTCAGCGGCGGCGGCGCACTCGGCCAGAACACGCTGGAGGCGTACGCCAATGCGGGCCTGCGCCAAGTGCTCGGCAATGCGCCGCACCAGCTGGGGCAAGTGCAGCGCACCACGGTGAATGGGCTTGAAACCGTAATGGCGCCGGCGCGCGCGCAGAACCAGCAGGGGCAAATTCTCGATGTGGCGGTGATCGCCTATCGCGTCGGCGATCGGGCGTATCATTTCATCACGCTGGCGCCGCAAAATGGCGGCGCGGCGCTGCAGCCGATGTGGCGCTCCTTCCGCCAGCTGAGCGCAAGCGAAGCGGGCGCGCTGCGTGCGCGGCGCATCGAGGTGGTCACCGTGCGCAGCGGCGATAGCGTGCAAAGCCTCGCGCGGCGCATGGCGTTTGATACCCACCAGCTGGATCGCTTTCTGGTGCTGAACGGGCTCGATTCCAACGCCACGCTGCGCGCAGGCCAGCAGGTGAAGCTCGTGACGTACGTGCGCTAAGCGCGCGTCGCCGCTACAATGGACACGCCCGCCGTGGAGCGCGCCGCTTATGTGCGCGTCTATGCGATGCTTATGCTCGTCATGCTGTTTTGGGCGGGCAATTCGATCGTTGGGCGCGCGGTGCATCAAGAGATCGCGCCGTTCACGCTGGCGCTGGCGCGGTGGGCCGGGGCGCTCCTGGTGCTGGCGCCGTTCGCGTGGAAGCATGTGCGGGCCGATTGGCCGATGGCGCGCAAGCATTGGCGCGTGATCCTTTTGCTAGGCGTGCTCGGCGTGGCGGCGTTCAACGCGCTGCTCTATTCGGGGCTCGCCTACACGACGGCGACCAACAGCGTGCTGATCCAGGCCGGCATTCCTGCCTTGGTGCTGCTGCTCGGCCTCATCTTGTACCGCGAACGGCCCGCCCCGGCGCAGGTGATCGGCGTCACCATCGCGGCTGTGGGCGCGGCGGTGATCGTGGCGCGCGGCGATCTCAGCGTGCTCACCGCGCTCCGCTTTGGCTATGGCGACGTGCTGATCGTGATCGCCGCGTTGATCTGGGCGTTTTACACGGTGCTGCTGCGCGCCCGCCCGCCGATCCACCCGCTCTCGTTTCTGTTGCTGACCTTCGCGATCGGCGTGATCGCCATGGCGCCGTTGGCGGCGGGGGAATGGGCGGCGCGCCCGCTGCAGCTGACGCCGCCGGTGCTGGGCGCAATCGCCTATGTGGCGGTGCTGCCGTCGCTCGTGGCGTATTTTCTTTATAACAAAGCAGTCGCCGCCATCGGCGCCAGCGATGCGGGGCAGATGCTGAGCCTGCAGCCTTTGCTCGGCGCGGTGCTGGCCTGGGTGTTCCTGCGCGAGCCGCTGCTTAGCTTTCACTACGCCGGCATGGCGCTGATCGCGCTCGGCATTGCGCTGCCGCTGGCGGCGCG
>DAOMPU010000395.1:0-2580 GCA_035444925.1 Terricaulis sp.
GCTTGGTGTATTCGTGGATTTCCCCGCCGACGATCATGCGCAAGCCCGCAACGATGTCGCGCCCAATGAAACGCGAGCGCACGACATTGCCGCGCACCAGCCCAAGGTGCTGGGCGATCGGGCGGCCTTGGACCTCGAACGTGGTGGAAATGATCATGGGCTCGCTCTCCTCGTGGGTTCGACATAAAGATTGCGCGCCCGGCGCGGAAGTGAAAAACGGGCGCGATGGCCAAAACACCCTATCGCTGCGCCTGGTCAGGCGATGATCCGAAGATGATCGCCTACCATGACGACGAATGGGGCCGGCCCGAGCACGACGATCATCGCCTGTTCGAGATGCTGACGCTGGAAGGCGCGCAGGCCGGGCTTTCCTGGCGCACGATCCTGCACAAGCGGGAAAATTATCGCAAAGCCTTCGCGGGCTTCGACCCGCGCAAGGTGGCGAAGTTCACGGAAAAGGACGAGGCGCGGCTGATGGCCGATCCGGGCATCGTGCGCAACAAGCTGAAAATCGCCGCGACCATCCAGAACGCCAAAATGGTGCTGGCCGCGCAAAAGGAGTTCGGCAGCTTCGATGCGTACATCTGGAGCTTCGTGGGCGGGGCGCCGATCCAGAACAAAATCGCCAGCCTGCGCGATGTGCCCGGCAAAACCGCCGTGTCGGACGCTATGAGCAAGGCGCTTTTGAAGCGCGGCTTCAAATTCGTCGGCTCCACCATCTGCTACGCCTTCATGCAGGCGACAGGCATGGTGAACGATCACGAAGCGAAGTGTTTTGCGCGCAAGCGCTGAATTGGTGCGCCGAGCAAGAGTCGAACTTGCACTGAACGGGTTTTAAGCCCGCTGCCTCTAACCGTTGGGCTATCGGCGCGATGGTGCTCTGGGTTGGACTTGAACCAACACTGGACGGCTTCTGAGACCGCTGCCTCTGCCAATTGGGCTACCAGAGCGATGGTGCGGATGGCGGGACTTGAACCCGCAACAAGCGGCCCCTCAGACCGCTGCGTCTACCGTTGCGCCACATCCGCGAGATTGGCGGAGCCGGCAGGATTCGAACCTGACGACACCCAAAGGTGCTACGGAGTAGCAATCCGCCGCCTTACCACTCGGCCACGGCTCCGCGATCTCGCGCGCAGACTTGGCGGAGGGTGATGGAGTCGAGCCATCAACGACGAACGTTGGCTCGGTTTTCGAGACCGATTGCGCTCCACAGCGCGCCACCCTCCTGACACAGAGGGCAAGCGATCATCATCACGCAAAGCTATGCTTTGCGGCGTTGATCAAATTCTTGAGGAATGTCGCTTGCCCAAAACGCGCGTGTGCGCGCGCCCGTCAGTTTGATGACGCGGTACTAAGTCGTAGGTGGGCGCGATGTGCGAACATACGCACGCATATAGCAGATTTCCGCTGCGTTGCAATCGCTCAGCGATTCACATCGCGGTAGCGCTTTTCGTTGTCGCCGGTCTGGTCCGCGATCACGCGCAGCACCATCCAGATGCCGCCAACCGCCACGAGCACGAAGCCGGCCACGCCCATCAGCACGATGCCGATCACCCCGAACATCGAGCCGATCACCACCGCCGGATCGCCGCCCGAAAGCGCGGCCGCGATCACCGCGCCGATGCCGAGGAAATACGCGCCGATGCAAAGCCCCGCGCCGGTGCAGAACACCCAGAGCGCGTTGTTGGAGCGCTGCTCGGGATTGGGCGGATTAGACGGATTCATAACGCACCACCCCTTGCTCATCTTTCACCGCGCGCGCAAGGCCGCGCCCGATCAGGCAATTGAGATGCGCGATCGCCTCGCCCGTGGCCATGCCCAAAAGCTCGCCGCCGATTTTGCGCGCAAACAGCGCGCCAAACAGATCGATCGCCCGGCGCGGCTCTTGCCTCAAGCGATGCAGCACGCGCGCCAGCGCCTTCTCGTGGCCTTCGACCAGATTATCCAAACGCTCGTGCAAGCCGTGGAACGGCTCGTTGTGCGCGGGCAGCACGAGCAGGTCGTTCGGGAGCAGCGCGCGCAGTTTTTTGCAGCTCTCGATCCAATCCTTGAGCGGATCGCCCTCCGGCTCGGTGGGAAACACCGAGACGTTGGAGGAAATGCGCGGCAGCACCTGATCGCCGGAGATGAAGAGCTTCAGCTCCTCCTGCCACAAGCACACATGCTCGGGGCAATGGCCATTGCCGGTGATGACGCGCCAGGGCCGCCCGCCGATCTCGATCACATCGCCATCGCTCATGCGCCGGTAGGCGTCGGGGATTTTCGAGACGGCTTTGCCGAAACCGCCGAAGCGGATTTTGTAACTATCGAGCGCGTCCTCATCCCAGCCGGCGGCGCGATAAAATGCGACGCCCTCCTCCGGCGCCTCGCGGCCGGTATCGGCCACCAGCACGCGCCCGGTGATGTATTCGAGCCGGCTCATCCACAATTGCGCGCCGAACTTGCGGCAGATCCAGCCGGCGAGGCCCATATGGTCTGGGTGCATGTGCGTGCAGATCACGCGCGTGACCGGCTTGCCTTTCAGCGTCTCGTCAAAAATCTTGCGCCAATATTCGCGCGATTGCTCCAGCGCGATGCCGG
>DAOMPU010000396.1:0-2564 GCA_035444925.1 Terricaulis sp.
CCTGCGCCAGCGCTGCGGCGGGCGTCAGGCACGCCGCCAAAGTCAAAACTGCGAGTGCGCCCCGCATGCACCATTCCTTCGTCAGCCGCTCATCTAAGCCGGCCAGGGTTAACCAAGGTTGACCCCCGTTAAATGAGGAACCCGGGCCGCTTCGTCGCCGGCAAAAGCGGCGGAATTTATCCCCAAAGGCGAAGTCCCGGCGCGCTGCGGCGCCGGCGCAACACCCTTCTCCGGTGAACAACGCCCGCCCGGGGCTTCACAAGCCGATCGGATTGAGCGATATAAAGATATGTTTATATCTCCAACCCTGGCGCCGGCGCCGGAGCGGCGAGACGCCGAGCGTGTCGTCGGCGCGTTGCGGGCGGCGGGGGAGCAGACGCGGCTGCGGGTGCTGGCGCTGCTGACGGAGGGCGAATTGGCGGTGGGCGAGTTGGCCCAGGCGCTGGGCCAAAGCCAGCCGCGCGTCAGCCGCCACATGAAGCTGCTCACCGAAGCGGGGCTGGTGGAGCGTTCGCCGGAGGGCGCCTGGGTGTTTTACCGGCTGCCGCGCGCCCACACGAGCGAGCGCCACCTCGCCGAAGCCGCGCTCGCCATGGTCGATCCTGCCGATCCTGTGCTCGCCGCGGATGCCGAGCGGCTGAACGCGATCCGCACCGCGCGCGAAGCAGCTGCGGAATCCTATTTCGAGAAGAACGCCGCCGATTGGGATCGCCTGCGCGCGCTGCATCTGCCGGAGGCTGATATTGAAAGCGCGATCCTCGCCGCCGCCGGCGAGGGGCCGTTCGAGCTGATGGTGGATGTGGGCGTCGGCCAAGGGCGGATGATCCAATTGTTCGCCGATCGCGTGCGCCGCGCCGAGGGGTTCGACACTTCGCGCCAGATGCTCGCCATCGCGCGCGCCAACCTGGGTGATCTCAAAGCCAAAGCCGCGGTGCGCTTCGGCGATGCGTATGCGCCGCCGATCGAGATGGGCGGCGCCGATCTCGTCACCATCCACCAAGTGCTGCACTTCCTTTCCGACCCCGCGCGCGCGATCGAGCGGGCGGGAAGGCTCCTGAAGCGCGGCGGGCGCCTGCTGATCGTGGATTTCGCCCCGCACGGGCTGGAGTTTCTGCGCGAGGAGCATGCGCACCGGCGCCTCGGCTTTGCCGATGATGAAATCACCGAATGGTGCGCCGGCGCCGGCATTGCCGGGGTTCGCGCCACCACGCTTGCGCCCAAACGGCGCGAAGATCTGACTGTGAAAATCTGGGCGGGAGAAAAACCATGAGCGCGTCCGCTGCGCATAACCTCATCGCCTCGGCCGCCGAGCGGCTCGGGCGCCCGCGCGTGTCGTTCGAGTTCTTTCCACCGAAGAGCGAGGCGCTTGAAGTGCAGCTGTGGGAAGCGATCCGCAAGCTGGAGCCGCTCAATCCCAGCTTCGTCTCCGTGACGTATGGCGCCGGCGGCTCCACGCGCGACCGCACGCACCGCACGGTCTCGCGCATCGTCGCGGAAACCACGCTGAAGCCCGCCGCGCACCTCACCTGCGTGGCCGCTAGCCGCGACGAGATCAATTCCGTGCTCGCCGATTATTGGAGCGCGGGCGTGCGCCACATCGTGGCGCTGCGCGGCGATCCGCCTGGCGGGCTCGGCACGGAATATGAGCCGCACCCACAGGGTTACGCGGGCGCAGCGGAATTGGTGGAGGGCGCGCGCGCTGTGGGCGATTTCGAGATTTCGGTGGCGGTGCATCCCGAGAAGCACCCCGCCAGCCTCACCTGGGCGCATGACGTGGAGAATTTCAAACGCAAGCTGGCGCATGGCGCCACGCGCGGCATCTCACAATTCTTTTTCGACGCGGACGTTTTCCTGCGCTTCCGCGATCGCCTCGCCGGCTCGGGCGTTAGCGCGCCCGTGGTGCCGGGCATCATGCCGGTGTCGAACGTCAAAGGGCTCGCGAAAATGGCGGCCGGCTGCGGCGCCACGCTGCCGCGTTGGCTCACCAACATTTTCGAGGGGCTCGATGACGATCCCGAAACGCGCAAGCTGGTCGCCGCGGCCACCACCGCGCAGCTTTGCGCGCAACTTGCCGCCGAGGGCGTCGAGGATTTTCATTTCTACACGCTCAACCGCGCTGAACTGACGCTGGCGATCTGCCGGATTCTAGGCGTGCGCGCTGAGGAGGCGCGGGCATGACGAGAGCAGAACGCATCGCGGCGCTGAACGCCGATTTGGGCAAGCGCATTCTCACCCTCGACGGTTCGATGGGCGCGTATTTGCAGGGCTTTGGTCTCACCACCAACGATTTTCACGGCCAGCGTTTCGTGGAGCATCCGTTGTCGCTGAAGGGAAACAACGACCTCCTGGTGCTGACGCGCCCCGATGTGATCACCCAGGTGCACGAAGGCTATCTCGCCGCCGGCGTCGACATCATCTCCACCAACACCTTCTCGGCCACCAAGATCAGCCAGGGCGAATACGCGCTGGAAGAGGTTGTGTACGAGATCAATGTTGAAGCCGCGCGCCTGGCGCGCGAGGCGTGCGACAAATACGAAGCCCAGGACGGCAAGGCCCGCGCCGTC
>DAOMPU010000397.1:0-2550 GCA_035444925.1 Terricaulis sp.
GGGCGCGCGACATCGAAACGCGCGGCTATCAATTGGCGCCCGCCTCGGCCGTGCTCGCCGCACGCGCGCCGCGCAGATGAGCGCAGCTTACGACCCCAAACAATACCGCCCCAATGTCGGCCTTGCGTTGTTTCACCGCGACGGCCCCGTGTTCCTCGGCAAGCGTTCCGGAACGGAAGGGCCGTATCAATGGCAGATGCCGCAAGGCGGCGTCGATCGCGGGGAATCCGCTACGGAAGCTGCGTTTCGGGAATTGGAGGAAGAGATCGGCGTGAGGCCCGCGCACGCCGAATTGCTCGAAGAAACGGCAGATTGGCTTTATTACGATTTCCCCATCGACGTGCGCAAGAAACTGTCGCGCGGACGCTACAAAGGCCAGCGGCAGAAATGGTTTGCGTTCCGGTTCAAAGGACGCGACTCTGACGTCAGACTCGATACGCACACGCCCGAGTTCAGCGATTGGCGCTGGGCGCCGTTGGAGACAGCGCCGGGCCTGGTGATACCGTTCAAGCGCGCGATCTATGAGGAGGTCGCGCTGCGTTTTGCGAAGTACAGCGCGGGGGAGTAATCATGTTTGTCAGCCCGATGGGCGCCGCGCGGGCGCCGACGCTGTGAAGCGCGCATCCATGACACCGGTCGTCTTCGTGCACGGCGCCTTCTGCGGCGGCTGGGCGTTCGACGCGTTCCGCGAACCGTTTGAAGCCGCAGGCTTTGAAACGCACGCGCCAAACCTGCCGCACCACGAACGCGGCGCCGATCTTGAAGCCTTGGCGCAGACTGGTTTGAAAGATTACGCGGCTTCTGTTGCGCATTACGCGAAGGGTTTGCGCGCGCCGCCGGTGCTGGTGGGGCATTCGCTGGGCGGCCTCGTGGTGCAATTGGCGGCGATGCATACGCCGGTGGCGGGGCTTGTGCTGCTGGCGCCGAGCGCGCCCTGGGGCGTGCCGCCGACCACGCTGGACGAACATTCCAATCATTTTGGCCTTTCGCTGCTGGGCGATTATTGGCGCCGGCCCGTGCCGCCCGATTATCGCGTCGCGCGCGCCACCACGCTCGATCGGCTGACGCGCGAAGATGCGCGCCGCGCCTTCGCGCGCTTCGTGCCCGAGAGCGGGCGCGTGATCCGCGAAACGATGCAATGGTGGATGGATCATTCCACCGCGAGCCAGGCGCCGGTCTATCGTATCGCCGCGCCGGTGCTGGGCCTGGCCGGCGGGCGCGACCGGGTGAACGCTTCCTCCACCGTGCAGCGCATCATCGCGCGCTTCCCGAAGGGCCAGGCGCACTTTCACGAGTTCGCCGAGATGAGCCATTGGCTCGTGGGCGAACCGGAAGCGGGCGATGTCGCGGGGCTGACGCTGCAATGGTTTGAGGCGCGCGAAATCTTCAAGCGCCCCGCGCGCAAGCGGCGCCAGCTCTCGCTGTTCGGCTGGGGCGAAGCGACCGCTTAAGTTCGGCGCAACGTCACCAACACGATCTCCGGCGGATTGAGGAAGCGCACCGGCAGGATGCTGGTGCCGATGCCGCCGGTTACGTACATTGTGTTTCCGTTTTCCTCGATCAGCCCGCACGCATATTTCGCGTGGCGCAGCGGCACAATCGGGCGGCCGATTATGGGAATGCTCACCTGCCCGCAATGGCCGTGGCCCGCGAGCATGAGCGCGGGGCCGCGCGGCATCTGCGCGAACGGATCGGGCGAGTGGGAGAGGATGAGCGTATCGGCGCCATAAGGCGCGCCATCCAACGCGGCCGCGAAATCAGGCTGGCCCGTCATGTCGTCCTCTAGGCCGGCGATGACGATATCGCCGCCGGGGCGCGAGATGACGACGTGATTATTCCAGAGCGCGGCGATGCCGGCGTTCTGCAGCGCTTCGGTGATGGAGGCGCGGCCATACCAGACATCGTGATTGCCAATCACCGCGACCACGCCCAGCGGCGCGCGCAGCATCGCGAACGTGGCGACGCCGCCAAGAATCTCCTGCTGCTCCGCGCCTGAGCGCTCAGCTTCGGGCGCGTGCGAAGCGGCGTAATCGCCCAGCAGCACCACGAGCTCAGGATTAAGCGCATTCACGCGCCGCACGATGGCGCCCATCCGCGCTGCATCCACGTGCGGCCCGCCCACATGCGTATCGGCGATCGCGGCGATCGTTATAGGCGCGCCGCGCCATTGATCGGAGACGATCTCAATCTCGCGCACGACCAGCTGGTTCGGCTCGATGAACCACGCATAGATGTTGGCCCAATAGGCCAGCTCAAACAGCGCGAGCGCCGCGACGATCCACCAGCGATGCCTGAGGCCCTCCCATGTGCGCGCCAGCCAGATGCTGGCCCACGCGATCAGCGCAAGGCCGAGCACGGCGCCGATCAGGGCGGGCCAAAGGTGAGGATGCGGCATGAGGATTTATCGCGCGTTCAAGCGATGAACTCCAACGTTTCCCCGACAAGCGCCGCACTTGATGCGGCGCGCAAGCGGGGATCCAGAGCAACGGGCGCCAGCCTTGCTCTGGATCCCCGCTCTCGGCCCGGCTTTCGCCGGGCTCTCGGCAGGGA
>DAOMPU010000398.1:0-2541 GCA_035444925.1 Terricaulis sp.
CGAACAGCCCGCCCCCGCCCAGCACCAGCCACGTCTCGTTGCCATCCCACACCGGCGCGATCGCGCCCTGCATCTGATCGCGCTCACGCGCATCCTTGGCGAACGGGAACAGAATGCCGACGCCGAGATCGAACCCGTCCAGCGCCACGTAGAGAAACACCGCGACCGCGATCAGCACGGCCCAGATCATGGAAAGCTCAAGCCCGAACATGATCACGCCTCCTCGATCGCTGCGCCCATCGGCGTGCCTGGCGGCTGCTTGGAATGCGGCGCGGGCTCATCGCTCTCAGGCCCCTTGCCCATCAGGCGCAGGATGTAGAGCGCGCCGGCGGTGAACACGATGGAATAGACGATCAGGAAAAAGATCAGCGAGGCCGCCACCGCCGACGCCGCCACCGGCGAAGCCGCGTCCGCCGTGCGCAGCACGCCGTACACCACATAAGGCTGGCGCCCGACTTCGGCGGTGATCCACCCGGCCAGCACGGCGATGAAGCCGCTCGGCCCCGCCGCCACCAGCGCCCAATGATAGAGCCGCGCTCTATCCAACCGCTTCAGCGCCCAGGCTATACTGCCCCATGCGCCGAGCGCGAGCATGACAAGCCCCATCGCCACCATCACGCGGAACGCCCAGAACGTGATCCACACCGGCGGGCGATCTTCCGCCGCAAACGCATCGAGCCCTTCGAGCTCAGCATTGGCGTCGCCGGTGACGAACCAGGAGCCGAACTTCGGAATGCTAAGTTCAAGATGATTGCGCTCCGCCTCTTCATCGGGCCAGGCGAACAAGTGCGTGGGCTGGCCTGCCTGCGTGGTCCACCAGCCTTCAATGGCCGCCACTTTCGCGGGCTGATATTCGTGCGCGATCACGCCGCTTTCGTGCCCAACCACGACCTGCAGCGGCGCCACGATCGCCATCATCAGCACCGCCATGCGCAACGCCGTGCGGCTCTCGGGCAGCGCCTTGTTTTTCAGCAGCGCGAACGCCGAAGCGCCCGCCACCACCATCGCCGTGGTGAGATAGGCCGCCAGCACCATGTGCGCGAAGCGCGAGGGCATGGAGGGATTGAACACCACCTCCCAGAAATCGGTGGCCACCATCGTGCCGTCGGCGGCCCATTCCCAGCCTTGCGGCGTCTGCATCCAGGAATTGGCGGCCAGAATCCAAAACGCGCTCATCAGCGTGCCGATCGCCACCATGCAGGTGGAGAAGAAGTGCAGCTTCGGCCCCACGCGCTTCCAGCCAAACAGCATGATGCCGAGGAAAGACGCTTCAAGAAAAAACGCGGTCAGCACTTCGTAGGCCAAGAGCGGCCCGATCACGCTGCCGGTGATGGCGGAGAACACGCTCCAATTGGTGCCGAACTGGTAAGACATGACGACGCCGGAAACGACGCCCATGCCGAACGACAGCGCGAAAATTTTGACCCAGAAAAGATAGAGGTTTTTGTAGAGCGGCTTCTTGGTGAAGAGCCACAAACCTTCCAGCACCGCCAAAAACGAAGCCAGCCCGATCGTGAAGGCCGGGAAGATAATGTGAAAGCCGATCGTGAAGGCGAATTGCAGCCGCGAGAGCAGCAGCGCGTCCCATTCCATCGCTCATTCCCCTTGCGCGAAGCCAGATGCGAGCGTTTGGCAATTTCAATAATTTTTGTGAGGTAATACGATTTCGCCGCCCTGTCGCTGCGGCGCGAGCGCGCAAGCAATTTGCTTGGGCGCTTCCAACGCGCGGCGCGGCGACGCATGCTGTGGCCGTACGATCCACTCGTCATTCCGGGGCTTCGCGGCACGCGAAGAGCCCGGAACCCAGGGGCGGAAGCACGGCGCTTTGTCATCCCCTGGGTTCCAGGCTCGCAGCTTCGCTGCGCCCTGGAATGAAGAAGGCGGGTGTGCTCGGTTTGAATCAAATGGAGGAAGCGAAAATGAGCAGCCGCCTCAACGGGAAAAAAGTGTTCATCACCGGCGCCGCGCAAGGCCTCGGCGCCGCGATCGCCAAACGTGTCGTTGAGGAAGGCGGCAAAGCGGCGCTGGCGGACCTGAACCATGAAGGCGCAAAAGCGCAGGCCGAGGCGCTGAACGCCGCCCACGGCGCGAGCAGCGCTTTCGCCTACGCGCTCGACGTGACCAATGAGCCGCAATGGATCGCCGCGCTGGAAGCGGCCAATGCCGCGATGGGCGGCATATCGGGCTTGGTCAACAATGCCGGCATCTCCAGCCGCGAGGGCGGGATCGAAGAACTCTCACTCGAGGGCTTCCGCCATCTGATGAGCGTGAACGTCGATTCCGTGTTCCTCGGCGCCAAGCACGGCATCAAATATCTGGCCAAGAACCAGCCGGGCTCGATCGTCAATCTGAGCTCCATCGCCGGCCTGATCGCTAACCACACCTCCCCCGGCTACAACGCCAGCAAAGCCGCCGTCTGGCTCCTGTCGAAGAACATCGCGCTCTATTGCGCGAAAAAAGGCCTCGACGTGCGCTCGAACACGATCCACCCCACCTTCATCGACACCCCGATCCTCGATCCGATCCGCAACATGTTCGGCA
>DAOMPU010000399.1:0-2532 GCA_035444925.1 Terricaulis sp.
TCGATCTCGCGCCAGCGGCGCACGTTCGCCTGATGCTGGGCCAGCGTGTCGGCGAAGATGTGCCCGCCGGAGCCGTCAGCCACGAAGAAGAGCGCGCTGGTTTGCGCCGGATTGGCGGTGGCTTCCAGCGCCGCGCGGCCGGGATTGGCGATCGGCGTCGGCGGCAGGCCGTCGATCCGATAGGTGTTGTAGCCGGTGTTCAGCTCGATCTCGCTTTGGCGAATGGTGCGGCGCTGGCCCTGCGCGTTGACGAGGCGGCCGTCATTGCAGCGATCGGGGTGGCGCAGGCACACGCCGTATATGATGGTCGGATCGGTTTCGAGGCGCATCGGGATGCGCAGTCGGTTGATGAATACGGCCGCCACTTGCGGGCGCTCATCGGCGATGCCGGTTTCGCGCTCGACGATCGAGGCCAGATTCACAAGCTCCTCAGGCGTGGCGAGCGGCAGGTTCGGCTGACGCCGCTCCCAGATTTCGGCCACCGCGCGATCGTGCGCATCGCGCATCAGCTGCAGCAAAGCCGCGCGGCTCATGCCGCGCTGGACGTGATACGTATCGGGTAGGATCGAGCCTTCCGGCGGCGCCTCGGGCATGTCGCCCGTCAGCACATCGCTTTGCTCGATGATGCGCATCGCGGCGGCGATGGTGATGCCTTCGGGAAAGGTGAGCGCGTGCTGAAGCGCGGCCCCGCTTGTCATCATCTCAACGATGGCGCCCACCGAGGCGCGCGCGGGGATCGCGTACTCGCCAGCCTGGATCGGCTTGCCGCCGCTCAGGCGGTTGGCCAGGCGAAACAAGAGGCCATCGGTGATGATGCCCTGCTCTTCCAGCGCTTCGGCGATCGAGGCGCCGGTGGCGCCGCGCTCAACCATGAAGGCGCGGTCTTCCTGCAGCGGCCCGGCGCGATCGATCGCGCTCATGAAAAAGCCGAAGGCGAAGATGGCGCCGGCGCCGATCAGCACGGCCAGCCAAAACAGCGTCCGCATCAATCCACCGCGGTAAGAACGACCGCGGCGTTGGTGCCGCCAAATCCAAACGAATTAGACATCGCCGCTTTCACAGACCGCTTCTTGGCCTTCAGCGGCGTCAAATCTATGGCGGATTCGACTGACGGATTTTCAAGGTTCAGCGTCGGCGGCACGATGCCGTCGCGGATCGCCAGCGCGCTGAAGATCGCCTCCACGGCGCCCGCCGCGCCGAGAAGGTGCCCGATCGCCGATTTGGTGGAGGAGAGCGAGAGATTGCCGGCCGAGGCGCCGAACAGGCGCTCGATCGCGCGCAGCTCGATCTCATCGCCCAGCGGCGTCGAGGTGCCGTGCGCGTTGATGTAGTCGATGTCGGACGCGGCCATGCCGGCGTCCTTCAGGGCGGCGGTCATGGCGCGGAAGCCGCCGTCGCCGTCATCGGAGGGGGCGGTGATGTGGTAGGCGTCGCCCGAGAGGCCGTAGCCTTTGACTTCGGCGTAAATCTTCGCGCCGCGCGCCTTGGCGTGCTCGTATTCTTCCAGCACCACGCAGCCCGCGCCCTCGCCCATGACGAAGCCGTCGCGGTCTTTATCGTAGGGGCGCGAGGCTTTTTCCGGGGTTTCGTTGAAGCCGGAGGAAACCGCCCGCAGCGCGCAGAAGCCCGCAAGCCCGAGCCGGCAGATCGCCGCTTCGGTGCCGCCGGCGATCATCACGTCGGCGTCGCCGTATTTGATCAGCCGCGCTGCATCGCCCATCGCGTGCGCGCCGGTGGCGCAGGCCGTCACCACCGAATGGTTCGGCCCGCGAAAGCCGTGGCGGATCGAAACCTGGCCCGAAGCCAGATTGATCAGCGCGCTGGGGATGAAGAAGGGCGAAAGCCGGCGCGGGCCTTTTTCTTCCAGCAACAGCGCGTTGTTGGCGATGGCGTTGATGCCGCCGATGCCTGAGCCGATCAAAACGCCGGCGCGGTTTTTCTGCTCGTCGGTTTCGGCCACGTAGCCGCTATCGGCCACCGCTTCGTCGGCGGCGGCGATGCCGTAGAGGATGAAATCGTCGATCCGGGTCTGCTCTTTGGGCGAGAGCGTCTTGTCGGCGTCGAACGCGTGCGGATCGCCCGCCCCGCCGCCGCGCCCATCGGCGCGCGGCACGAAGCAGCCGATCCGGCACGGCAGATCGTCCACTTTGAAATGGTCGATTTTGTTCGCGCCGGATTGGCCAGCGATCAGCCGCTCCCAACTCGCCGGCGCGTTGCCGGCGAGCGGGGTGACCAGACCGATGCCTGTGATGACGACGCGCCTCATCAGCGGGGCGCCAGGGCGTTAGCCCTGCTTCTCCGAGATGAACTTCACAGCGTCGCCCACCGTTTGGATGTGCTCGGCCGCGTCGTCCGGGATCTCGATGCCGAACTCTTCTTCGAACGCCATAACCAGCTCAACGTTATCAAGGCTGTCGGCGCCCAGATCGTCGATGAAGGAAGCCTTTTCCGTCACCTTTTCCGGCGGGGCTTCGAGATGCTTGATCACGATCGCCTTCACGCGCTCAAAAACTTCCGACATGCACGCCTCGC
>DAOMPU010000400.1:0-2525 GCA_035444925.1 Terricaulis sp.
CGCGCATCGCCATCGCCGCGCTGCTGGTGATCGCCGCCCACGCCGATCATCATTATCATGACGCCGAACGCGCCATGATCGAGCGCGTGCTGGCCGATCGTTACAATCTGGACGCCGCTGCAGCGCAGAAGCTGCGCGAAGAAGGCGAAGCGGCTGAGCAGGCCTCGATGGACCTCTACAAATTCACCTCGCTGATCAAGCAGACGATCGAGTACGAACAACGCGCCAGCGTGCTGGAAGCGTTGTGGCGCGTGGTGCTGGCGGATGCAGAACGCGAAGCGCACGAGGAAACGCTGATGCGCCGCGTGACGGATTTGCTGGGCCTAGACCCGCGCGAAAGCATCGATGCGCGGCGGCGGGTGCAGAGCTAAATCCTTGGACCATCGGCGAGGGCGCCGGCGGTCCAAGAACCCTACGGCGTCCACTCGCCGCGCTCTTCCGGTTCGGCGCTCTCTTCGGCCTCCTCCGCGCGTCGGGCGCGCAGCATGGCGGCGATGTCGTTGACCAGTTCGCGCACGCCTTGGCCGGAAACGCCGGAGACGAGGCGCACCTCCTTGCCGATGGCGCGCGAAAGCGCGGCGCGTTTGCGGTTGGCGTCGGCCGGCGTCATGGCGTCGATCTTGTTCAGCGCCACGATCTCGGGCTTGTCGGCAAGGCCTGCGCCGTAAGCTTCGATCTCGTGACGCACGGTGCGGTACGCCTCGGTTGCGCTTTCGCCCGTCGCGTCGATCAGATGAACGAAGGCCACGCAGCGTTCGATATGGCCGAGGAAGCGCGTGCCGAGGCCGAGGCCATCGGCGGCGCCTTCGATAAGCCCCGGCAAATCCGCCATGATGAAGCGCTCACTATCGCTCACGGTGACGACGCCGAGATGGGGATGCAAAGTCGTGAACGGGTAATCGGCCACTTTGGGCGTCGCCGCGCTCACCGCGCGCAGGAAGGTGGATTTGCCGGCGTTCGGCAAACCGACGAGGCCCGCATCGGCGATCAGCTTGAGGCGCAGCCACAAGGTGCGCTCTTCGCCTTCGAGGCCGGGGTTAGCGTGATACGGCGCGCGGTTGGTGGAGCTTTTGAAATATTCGTTGCCGAAGCCGCCATTGCCGCCCTTGGCGAGCAAGAGCTTCTGCCCGGGCTTATCCAGATCGGCGATCAGCGTTTCGTTGTCTTCCTCGAACACTTGCGTGCCGGTGGGCACTTTCAGCGTCAGCGATTTGCCGTCCGCGCCGTGGCGCGAGCGGCCCATGCCGTGCCCGCCCGTGCCGGCCTTGTAATGTTGCTGGTAACGATAATCGATCAGCGTGTTGAGGCCGTCCGCGCTCTCGATCCAGATGTCGCCGCCGCGCCCGCCATCGCCCCCGTCCGGGCCGCCATATTCGATGAACTTTTCTCGGCGGAACGAAACCGAGCCCGCCCCGCCATTGCCGGAGCGGATATAGATTTTCGCCTGGTCGAGGAATTTCATAACGGCGCCTATATGGCCGCGCACGCGGCTTGGCTCAATTGCTTTCCCGCCGCCAGCGCAGCGAAACACGCTGATCGCCATTGCCCTGGAAGGTGGTGATCAGCACCAGGCGCGGGCGCACGGTCCATTCCAGTCGGGTTTGCGCTTGCCCCAGGCCGGTGCGCGCCACTTCGACGTAAACGTCGCGCGTCAGGTAAACCCCGCCCGCCACCAGAAAGCCCCCGCTCTCATCCTGGCGCACGGCGAAGCGATCGAGCCCCGCCGCTGCCCGCGCGGCGTCCACCAGATCGAGCGAGGCGCGGCCCGAAAGCGTGGCCAGTGAGGAGGCGAGCTGGGCCGCCTCGAACGCGGAGAGATCAGCCACCCCGCGCCCGAACAGGATCTGTGGCAGGATTTCATCCTCCGGCAGCGCCGGGTCGGAGCTGAAGGCGATCTCCGGATCGTGCGCCGTGCCGGTGAGGCGCATGGTGGCGGAGAGATCGGCGGTGTCACGCGTGGCGGCGAGGTTGATGCGCGCGTCCAGCGGATCGCCGTCGAAGGTGATGCGCGCGGAATCGATGGTGAAGGGTGCGCCTGAAAGCGCGATTTGCCCGCGGATCGCTTCGGCCGAGCCGTACACCAACGGCGCGCTGGCCGTGCCGGCGAGGCGCATATCGAGCGACCATTCGGCATCCACGCCGCGCCCGCGCGTGAACACGCGCCCCGGCGCGCGGACATTGACGTCGAGCATTGTTGAGCTGTTGCGGCGGGGGGCCGCGCGCGCGTCATCATCGGCGGCGACCTCGTCTTCCATATCGGGGCGATTGATCTCGATCACCTCCATGGTCGGGATGCCGGCTTCGGGATTGGCGGCGAGATCGATCGAGGCCTCGGCGATGTTGATATCGCCGGTGAAGCTCGATTGCTGGCCTTCCCAGGCGAGCGTCAGTTCGCCGCTGGCGCGCGCGTACGCGTCGGGGCGATCGGCCACGCGCATGTCGTCGATCGCGACAATGATGCGCCCCTCGCCTGGATTGACGCTGCCGCCGGTGGCGGTGAGGCGCCCGCCGCGCGGGCCGGCGGC
>DAOMPU010000401.1:0-2507 GCA_035444925.1 Terricaulis sp.
AGCTCACCATTTGCGCGGCGCTGCGCAAGCCGCCGAGGAAGGGGTATTTCGAGTTCGAAGCCCACCCGCCCATGATGATGCCGTAAACGCCGAGCGAGCTGATGGCGAAGATGTAAAGGATGCCGACATTCAGGTCGGCGATCACGATCCCCGGACCCCAGGGCACCACCGCCCAGGCGATGAACGCCACCACGAACGTCAAGAGCGGCGCCAGGATGAACACGGTTTTGTTCGCGCCAGCCGGGATCACGATCTCTTTCAGCACAAACTTCAAAAAATCCGCGAAGCTCTGCAGCAGGCCGAACGGGCCAACGACGTTGGGCCCCTTGCGCAGCTGCACCGCCGCCCAGACCTTGCGATCGAACAACAGAATGAACGCCAGCGTCAGCAGCAGCAGGATCATGATGGCGAGCACTTGGCCCGTCTTCATGAGCGCCCACTCGACCTCGACCGGCCAAGCAACCAGCGGCACGTAATCAGCGTTCGGGTTCATTCCGCCGCCACCTTATGCGCCGCGCCCGCCTTCAACCGCGAGCACTCGGCCATCGTCTTGGACGCGCGCGCGATCGGGTTGGTGAGATAGAAATCCGTGATCGGGCTCTTCAGCGAGGCGCTGCTCAGCGCGCCATCGGCGCCAACCACGCCCGGATCAAAGCCCGCCGCGCCGGCATGGCCAGGCGCATAATCGACTTGGCCGAAGCTCGGATGCTCACCGATCATCTTGGCGCGCAGGTCGGCTAGCGAGTCATAGGCCAGCGTCTTGCCCAGCACGCCCGAGAGCGCGCGCACGATCGCCCAATCCTCTTTCGCCTCGCCCTTCGGGAAGGTGGCGCGCCGCCCGTATTGGACGCGGCCTTCGGTGTTCACCCAGGTTGCGTCTTTTTCGGTGTAGGCCGCGCCCGGCAGGATGATGTCGGCGCGATGCGCGCCGGCATCGCCGTGCGTGCCAATATAAATGATCGTACCGGCTTTCGGCAGCTCAACTTCATCGACGCCGAGCAGCAGCAGCGTATCAAGCCCACCCCCCAGCATCTCCTTGGCGCTCTTGCCGCCCTCGCCCGGCAGGAAGCCGAGATCGAGGCCCGCCACGCGCGATGCTGCGCTGTGCAGCACGTTGAACGCGCTCCAACCGTCTTTGCCGAGGCTCGCCGCCAGCTTGCCCGCCGCACGCAGCAGCGACGGCGCGCCATCGCCCGCCAGCGCGCCCGCGCCGACGATCACCAGCGGCTTCTTCGCGGCCTTCAGCGTATCGCCGAAAGCGCCCAGATTGGCGATGGCGTCCGCGCCCGCGCCTATATGTGCGAAGCGATAGCTCAGATCGGCCGCCTCGCCGATCACGGCCACTTCCGCGCCGCGCAGCCACGCCTTGCGGATGCGCGCATTCAGCACCGGCGCTTCAAGTCGCGGATTGGTCCCGATCAGCAGGATCGCGTCGGCCTCATCGATGCCGGCGATGGTGGAATTGAACAGGTAAGACGCCCGCGGCCCACCGCCGATTGCGGCGCCGTCCGCGCGGCAATCGGTGTTGGGCGAGCCGAGCGCGCGGAAGAGATCGAGCGTCGCCTTCATGCTCTCGGCGCAAGCCAAGTCCCCGGCGATCGCGCCGATCCGCTTGGCATCGCCCGAAAGCGCCTTGGCGGTCGCCGCCAGCGCTTCTTCCCAGCTCACCGCGCGCAGCTTGCCGTTTTCGCGGATGTAGGGCCGGTCGAGCCGTTGGCGGTTGAGGCCGTCCTCGGCGTAGCGCGTCTTATCGGAGATCCATTCCTCGTTGATCTCGTCATTGGTGCGCGGCAGCACGCGCAGCACCGCATCGCCGCGCGCATCGACGCGGATATTGGCGCCCATGGCGTCCATCACGTCGATCGTATCGGTTTTCTTCAGCTCCCACGGCCGCGCGTTGAAGGCGTACGGCTTGGAGGTGAGCGCCCCGACCGGGCAAAGATCGATCACGTTTGCCGAAAGCTCGCTGGTCAGCGCCGCTTCCAGATACGTGGTGATTTCCATGTCCTCGCCACGGCCCGTCGCGCCCAATTCAGGCACGCCGGCAACCTCGGTGACGAAGCGGACGCAGCGCGTGCATTGGATGCAGCGCGTCATCACGGTTTTCACCAGCGGGCCCATGAATTTTTCTTCGACCGCGCGCTTGTTCTCATCATAGCGCGAGCCGCCGCGCCCGTAGGCGACGGATTGATCCTGCAGGTCGCATTCCCCGCCCTGGTCGCAGATCGGGCAATCAAGCGGGTGGTTGATGAGTAGAAACTCCATCACGCCCTTGCGCGCCTTGGCGACGGTGGAGCTTTTGGTGACGAGCTCGTTGAGCATTTCATCGCGCGGCGGCGGCAAATCCTTCACCTGCTGCGCGCACGAAGCCACGGGCTTAGGCCCTGATTTGCCGCCAACTTTCACTTCGATCAGGCACATGCGGCAATTGCCGGCGATCGAGAGGCGCTCGTGGTAACAGAAGCGCGGAATCTCGGCGCCGGCGGCTTCGCACGCCTGCAGCAAAG
>DAOMPU010000402.1:0-2505 GCA_035444925.1 Terricaulis sp.
GGAACGCACGCAAGGCGCTAAGCGCGCCTGGATACCCAGCGTCGCAGCACGGCGGCGATCGCAAGATCGTCAGAAGGAGGAGGCCTCGCCGTCCGCTGTCTTATCAACGTATGGCCACCCAGGGCGACACTGAACGCTGCACGCATGCGCCGGCTGCAAAACAAACCGTGTGGGACGCGCCAAGCGCACCACCACAATTTTATATCTGCGCGCCGCGCATGGCGCGTCCCGCTCTCCCGCCTTCGCTCTTCGAGCTTCGGCGCGGCAAGCCCGCCAAACCCGCAAGCGCCGCGCGCTGTGCGGCTTGAAGCGCAAGGACAATCAAAATCGTCATTCCGGGGCATCGCGCAGCGATGAGCCCGGAACCTAGGGGCCAACGCATCGCGCTTTGCCCCTGGGTTCCGGCCCGCGCTTCGCGCGGCCGGAATGACGGAGAAGCGGCGCTTGGCGGGGAAGCGCTAAACCTCTTCCACCTTCGCCCCCAGCCCGCGCATCATCTCCGCAAACCCTGGGAAGCTCGTGGCGATCATCTCGCCTTCATCCACGATCACCGGCTCTTTCGCGGCCATGCCCAGCACCAGGAAGCTCATCGCCACGCGATGGTCGCCCATGGTGCGGATTTCCGCGCCCCCGCGCACGCTCTTCGGCCCGCGCCCGCGCACGATCAGGCCGTCCTCCAATTCTTCGGCGTCCACGCCGCAGGCTTTGAGGCCGTCCACCATCAACGTGATGCGGTCGCTCTCCTTCACGCGCAGCTCGGCCGCACCGGTGATGCGCGTTTCGCCATCGGCGAAGGCGGCGATCACCGAGAGGATCGGGAATTCGTCGATCATCGCCGGCGCGCGTTTGGCCGGCGGGGCCACGCCGCTCAACTCGCTGGCGCGCACCACCAGGTTGGCGATCGGCTCGCCGATCGGATCGCGCGTTTCCTCAAAGGTCAGCTTCGCGCCCATTTCCAGCAGCGTCTCGTAAAGCCCGAGCCGCAAAGGATTGATCAGCACATCCTCGATCACGACCTCCGACTTGCCGCAGATCAACGCCGCCGCCGCCGGAAACGCCGCGGAAGAGGGATCAGACGGCACATAAACCCGCGCGCCGTGCAGCCTGCTTGCGCGCACGCGCGGGTGCGGCGCGCCCTCGATCTCGACCTGGCCGATATCGGCGCCGAATACGCCCAGCATGCGCTCGGTGTGATCGCGCGAGCGCTCGGGCTCGATCAGCACGGTGTCGCCCTCCGCGCCAAGCCCGGCCAGCAGCACCGCGGACTTCACCTGCGCCGAGGATACCGGCGAGCGGTAGGTGATCCCTTTCAGCTTGCCGCCATGCATGATCAGCGGCATCCGCCCGGTCGCGGCGTCAAAGCGCGCGCCCATTTGCGTCAGCGGGGCGATGATCCGGTTCATCGGGCGCTTGCGCAGGGATTGGTCCCCGTCAAAGCGCGCGCTCAGCGGGTAGGCGGCGGCCGCGCCCATCAAGAGCCGCGCGGCGGTGCCCGAGTTGCCGCACTCGATCGTTTCGGTGGGCTGGCGCAAGCCTCCCGCGCCCTTCACCCGCCAAAGCCCGTCCGCGCCCTGTTCGGCGCTGGCCCCCAGCGCCCGCACGGCGGCGGCGGTGTTGAGCACGTCCTCGGAGCCCAAAAGCCCCTCGACCTCGGTATCCCCCTGCGCCAGCGCGCCGAAGATCAGCGCCCGGTGGGAGATGGACTTGTCGCCCGGGGGGCGGACACGCCCCTTCAGGGGCCCGGCGGAACGCGCCTTCAAACGCATGGGAGTACTCGAATTAGCGCTAGGCGCAGGCTGTGGCGACAAAGCTTTTGACAGGGGCGCCCGATGGTGGCAAGCGAGCGCCCCGCGTAGCCAAGGAGAGGTTTTTGGCCAAGACCGATTTGGGCGAAAAGCAGCTTTGTCCCAATTGCGGGGCGAAATTCTACGATCTGCGTAAGCGCCCTGCGACCTGCCCAAAATGCGCCACCGCGTTCGACCCCTCGGAAGAGGGCTTGCGCGTGCGCCGCGGCCGCGGCCGCGTGGCCGCTCACGAGGCGGGCTACGAGGACGAGGAAGAGCTCGAAAACAAGGCCAAAGGCAAAGGCGAGGACGACGAGGATGAAGAATCCGAGGACGTCGCCGAGGCCGATCTCGAAGCCGATTCCGAGACCTTGCTCGATAGCGACGATGACGACGATTCCGGCGCCGGCGGGGACGACCTCCCCGAAGGCTTCTCCGAAAGCGACCCGGAGCTGGAAGACGATGCCGCCGACGACGATTCGGTGCCCCTGATCGAAGACGATGAGGAGTTCCCGGAAGACGAGATCGGCGATATCGGCGGTGAAAGCGAAGATGATGATTCAAACCGCTGACGCGGCTTGAACCAAACGCGGGCGGAGCCTAAGTTCCGCCCTCCCAAACCGGCCGATGCGGCCGGTGAAAGATGGGGCCTTAGCTCAGCTGGGAGAGCGCCTGCATGGCATGCAGGAGGTCAGCGGTTCGATCCCGCTAGGCTCCACCA
>DAOMPU010000403.1:0-2504 GCA_035444925.1 Terricaulis sp.
TCGCCCTTATCGCTCACGATCGTTCCTTGCATTACGCGGCGCGGCATCTTCGTGTCCTCTACCTTACGCCTTGGGCGCTTGCTTTTCCCGCAGCACCGTCTTCGAGCGCGCGATCATGCGGCGCACTTCACGGATGCGGGACGATTTCTCGAGTTGGCCGGTGGCTTGCTGGAAGCGCAGATTGAACTGCTCCTTCTTCAGCTCGACCAGATCGGCTTCGACCTTGGCGGCGTCGCCGCCGCGATATTCGGTCAGCTCTTTTTTGATCTCACGGAGTTTCATTTAGAGCCCCTCCACGCGCGTGACGATCTTGGTGCGGATCGGGAGCTTCGCAGCGCCCAGGCGCAGCGATTCCCGCGCCACCGTTTCCGGCACGCCGTCGATTTCAAACATGATGCGGCCCGGCGCGACGCGCGCGGCCCAGAATTCGGGCGCGCCCTTGCCGGAGCCCATGCGCACTTCGTTCGGCTTCTTCGACACCGGCACGTCCGGGAAGATGCGAATCCAAACGCGGCCTTGGCGCTTCATTTCACGCGTAATGGCGCGGCGGGCGGCTTCGATCTGACGCGCGGTGACGCGCTCAGGCTCCAGCGCCTTCAGGCCAAACTGGCCGAAATTGAGCGCAGCGCCCCCTTTGGACAGTCCCTTGATCCGGCCTTTGAAGGCGCGGCGGAACTTGGTTTTCTTAGGCTGCATCATGGCGGGTTAGCCTTCCGAATCCGAAGCTTCTTCGCCGCGCGGCGGGCGGCGGCCGCGGCGCGGGCGATCAGCGCCAGGGCGATCATCGCGCGGCGGGCGGGGGCCGCGCTCGTCGCGATCGCGGCGCTCACGGCTTTCGCCGGTTTCCATAGCGCGGCGGTCTTGCGCCATCGGGTCGTGCTCGAGGATCTCGCCTTTGAAGATCCACACCTTCACGCCGATCTTGCCGTAGGCCGTATCGGCTTCGGCGAAGCCGTAATCGACATCGGCGCGCAGCGTGTGCAGCGGCACGCGACCTTCGCGGTACCATTCCATGCGCGCGATTTCCGCGCCGCCGAGACGGCCCGACACGTTGATGCGGATGCCCTGCGCGCCAAGGCGCATGGCCGATTGCATCGCGCGCTTCATGGCGCGGCGGAACGCAACGCGGCGCTCAAGCTGCTGGGCGACGCCTTCGGCGACCAGCGTGGAATCGGTTTCCGGCTTGCGCACTTCAACGAGATTGAGGTGCACTTCCGCGCCCGGCGCCATCGCGGCCAGATCCTTGCGCAGCTTTTCGATGTCGGCGCCCTTCTTGCCGATCACCACGCCCGGCTTGGCGGTGTGAACGGTGATGCGGCACTTCTTCAGCGGACGCTCGATGATGATCTTCGAGACGCCGGCGGCCTTCAGCTTTTCACGCACGAACTTACGGATGGCGAGATCCTGATGCAGGAGCTTCGCGTAATCCTTGGTGTTGGCGTACCAGCGGCTGTCCCAGGTGCGGTTGACGCCGACGCGCAGGCCGATCGGATTGACTTTCTGACCCATTACGCGGCCTCCGCCGGCTCGGGCTGCTTGGTCGTATCGCGCAGCACGATGGTGATCTGAGAGAAGGGCTTTTCAACGCGCACGCCGCGCCCGCGGGCGCGGGCGTGGAAGCGCTTCATGACGAGGTTCTTGCCGACATAGGCTTGCGCAACCACCAGGCCGTCGAGATCGAGGCCGTGATTATTTTCGGCGTTGTCCATCGCCGATTGCAGGCACTTCAGCACGTCCTTGGCGATGCGCTTCTGGCTAAAGCGCAGCTCGTTCTTGGCTTTTTCAGCCGAGAGGCCGCGGATCGATTGGGCGACGAGGTTCAGCTTCTGCGGGCTGACGCGCAGCGAACGCAAAATGGCCTTGGCTTCGTTGGAAGCTTCGCGCCGGAGGTTCTTTCCGTCCGGCCCGCGTTGGGGTTTTCGCACGACGGTCATGGGCTTACTTCCTCTTGGCCTTCTTATCGGCGCCGTGGCCGAAATAGTTCCGCGTGGGCGCGAACTCGCCGAGCTTGTGGCCGACCATGTCTTCGCTGACCAACACCGGCGTGAACGTCTTGCCGTTGTGCACCTGGAAGGTGAGGCCGACGAATTGCGGCATGATAGTGGACCGGCGCGACCAGGTCTTGATCGGCGCAGGACGGGCTCCGCCGCCAGCCTTCTCGGCTTTGGCGATCAGATAACCGTCCACGAACGGGCCTTTCCAAACGGAACGCGGCATCTCTATCCTCAGCTCGATTTCTTGGAGTGACGGCGGCGAATGATGAGCCGATCCGACGGTTTGGTTTTGCGGGTTTTGGGTCCGCGCGTTTTCTTGCCCCAGGGCGTGACCGGGTGGCGCCCGCCCGAGGTTTTGCCTTCACCGCCGCCGTGGGGGTGATCGACCGGGTTCATGGCGACGCCGCGAACCGAGGGCTTGCGCCCCAGCCAAATCGAACGGCCGGCCTTGCCCCAGACTTCGTTCATGTTGTCGGGGTTCGACACCGCGCCGATCGTGGCCATGCACAC
>DAOMPU010000404.1:0-2502 GCA_035444925.1 Terricaulis sp.
AAGCGATGCTGGCCTGCGTGCTGGCGGATGCGAAACTGCGCCATCGCGGGCAGATTGGCGGCTGACCCTTTCGGTGACGCACACTTATTTATCGCGGCGGTGACTGCTGGGCGCACAAAATGTGTGTGTGTCACCCTATCTGTGTGTCACCCTATCCGCGCATGGTGAGGGGCGGATGCCGAACTTAGATGAACTTGGAGTTGCGCGAGGTGAGGGCGCAGGCCGCACCGATTGGAACGAGTCCGATGTGGCCTCGCTTGCCGCTGATGAAAGAGCGTTGGCCTTACTTGCCTTTCAGATTCGCGCAGAATCGAGGACGATTTCGCGTACAAGTGAGCTGTTTGAGCTGTGGTTACGCCGACCAGAGTCAGTCGAGGATTATGATGGTACGATATACAAGCCGTCACGAACGGGACTGACATATTCGGCGTTCGTGGGCGTTTGGCGTGAACTCGGGCGCAGGGTTGAAGCGCAACAAATTGCTGTGCCGGAGGACATCCTTGCACGGCATCCCGACATCGATCGCTACATTCCACGAGAGTAGGAAATGGTGACAAACGCCAATTTCGGCGGTGATCGTGCAAAAGAGTGAGTGTCACACTTACAGTCACTCCTACGCGTGTCACCCCTACATGCAGCGATCGCGCCATCGCCCCGCCCGTCAGCGCTGCGCGCTGACACCCTCCCCTTACGGGGAGGGATGTGCGCCTTCCGCTTAAGCGCCCGCCGCTTCGCGGGCTTTCGCCGCGATATGCGTTGCGATGGCTTCGGCGACTTCGGGCTGGTCGAAATAGGTGGTGTGGATCAGGCTGTCCCAGGTCATCGCGTCGGTGGTGAGCGCGGTGAGCGAGCCGGCGGAATCGCCGCCGACTGAGAAGAGCGCCCAGCGATATTTTTCGATCAGCGCTGACGCCGCGCCATTGGCGTTCTGCTGCATGCGCGCGGCGCAATCGCCGCTCAGCACCAAATCCTCGGTGCGGTGGGTGTGCGAGCGCGGGCCGACATTGCACAGCACCTGATCTCCGTCGCGCCCCATGGCCACCCCGCGCAGCACGCCGGCGACAAACCGGTTCAGCACGCCGCGCAACGAGAGCTCCTGCAAACCGCCGATCAGGTAGCGGTAAGCCAGATAAACCACCGTGAAAATGATCGGCGCCGCCAGCAGGCAGGCGATCATGAATTCCAAGGCATCCTCAAAATCATCTTCGGCTCGGGCGGCGTCCGCGCCCCATACAAAAGCGTGAAGGAAATCGGCCTGACCCATCGCGTACGCGATCGGCGCAGCCAAGCCGATCAGCAACACCGCCAACACGCCGAACGTGATCGCCGCTGGGCGCGAATTGCGATAAAGCGCCCCGGGCGCGAACGGGGTAATCGCCAATTCCTCCACCCGGCTGAGGAACGCGATCGCCTCGTCGTTCTCATGCCAGATGCTGAAAATGGTTTTGTGCGTATGCGCGCCGCGGCGTGGGCGTAAAATGCGGCGGATGCCTTGGCGCGACAAGTTCAACATGAACCAGAGGCAGGCCCCCACCACGCCGCAAACCGCCACCCCTATAAGCGCCTCGCCGCCGAAATGCTCGCCGCCCTTGGTCAGCAGCCAAAGCACCACGAGACCGACCAGCGGACCAACCAACACGCTCAACCAGGCAATCGCCATAAACAGCACGCCGCCGGCCATCTGCAGCCAGCCCGTGCGCTGATTGAAGAAAGGCGTGCCGACGGTGACGAGGCTATCGAAGCGCTCTTTCGCGGCGCTCCTGCGCAGGCCCCATTTCAGCAGCACGGCCGCGTCGTTGGCGACATTGCCGCCATGGCTGTGCCCGATCACGTGGATCGTATCGTAGCTTTTGTAGAGCTTGCGGATGCGCGCGGCGAGCGCGTTGGCGGCGCGCTCGCGGTCCCAGGCGCTGTTCGCGCCGGTCCAGAGGTGGGGCACGATGTCGGCCGCGAACCCCGCGCCGGCCAGTTTTTCGCGCAGCCCCTCGCTGAAGGCCGAGCCTTGCTGAAACCATTTCTCGCCAGCGTCGGCGGCCGCGGTGTCGCCGGTGCCGTGCACGGTCACGACCGCGATCGCGCCGGATTTTGCTTCGCTCATCCCCATGATCCCCCGCGCGGAGGCTAGGCCGTGGGAGGGAACCTTGGCAACGGCGGACGCGCGCGGGTTGCCATCGGCGGCTTTTGCCGCCATTCGCTTTCGAGACGGGAGAAAGTCAGCGGCGAGGCTGGCGAGGGAGGATGAGCATGGCGGAAGCGAGCGCTTCGCAGAAAGGTTTTCTCGGCTGGGTCGAGCGTACGGGCAACAAGCTGCCCGATCCGGTTTTCATCTTCCTTTATCTGATCGGCTTCCTGATCGTGTTCAGCGTGGCCGCCGCGGCGCTGAACTATTCCGCCCCCCACCCCACGCAGACCGACGAAGCGGGCAATCCGATCGTCATCAGCGCCGTCAGCCTGCTTTCGGCGGACAATATCCGCCGCCTCTGGGTGGAGATGCCGCAGACG
>DAOMPU010000405.1:0-2498 GCA_035444925.1 Terricaulis sp.
ACTTCAGTGCGCGTGCGTGAGCTTAGTTCACCGTGCCGGTGCTTTCGAAGAACAATGCCTGACTCACGGCCGCGCGCACCATGTCGGGCGAGTAGGGCTTGGTGATCAGGAAGGTGGGCTCCGGGCGCTCGCCGGTCAGCAGGCGATCGGGGAAGGCGGTGATGAAAATCACCGGCACCGAGAAGGAGGCCAAAATCTCCTTCACCGCATCGATGCCCGAAGAGCCGTCCGCCAGCTGAATATCGGCCAGCACGAGGTCCGGGCGTTCGCGCTTGGCGGCGGCGACGGCTTCTGACGCGGTGGCCGCGGTGGCGCACACGTCATGGCCTTGGTCGATCACCAGATCGCTCAAATCCATGGCGATCACCGTTTCATCTTCGATGATCAGGATGCGCGCTTTGGTTTGCAGGTTGAGATCATCCATCGCCTCATCGAGCAGTGCGCCCACTTCATCGGCGTTGCGCTCAAGAATTTCGCCGGTTTCCTGCACCGTGAAATTCTCCAGCGTGGTCAGCAGCAGCGCTTGGCGCGACATCGGCGAAAGCCGGCTGAGGCGTTCTTGCGCCTTGCGCGCGCCCGGGGCGGCGTCGCCCGGCTCAACCTCGACCAGCGCGCTCGACCAGATGCGGTGAAACACCCGGTAGAGGCCGGCGCGGGGGTCCATTTCCTGTGGAAATGAATCTGGCCCGGCCACGATCGCCTCTAAAGTGGCGGCCACATAGGCGTCTCCGCTGGCCTGCGCCCCTGTCAGAGCCCGCGCATAACGGCGCAAAAGCGGCAGGTGCGGCGCAATTTGCCTCGCCAAACTCATATATGACCCCTTGAAATCACTAAGTTTTTCACTTTCGGACAGGTCGGCGCGCATGGCAATCTCCCTCCTCCAGCTCGGGCCAACAACGTTGCCTGCGGAAAAAAGTTCCGGCCTCCGGGAACAGATTTTCCGAGGCGGCGTTCATTCCGAGGATCAGGCGCCGGGAACCCGGCGGGCGGAGAGGGATACGCGCAATGCGGCGGAAGGATGAGATGGATAATCTGGTGACAAAAAGGTCGCCCCCGCGCGACGGAGCTGGCGGAGCCGGCAAATCAGCGTCCAACGCCAACAAGGCGCTTATCGCACGCAATCTGCGCCTCGCTTATGGCGAAGTCGCCAGCGAGCCGCTGCCCGATAATTGGATCAAGCTGTTGAATCAGCTGGATGAGCCGAAAGGCGGTCAATAATGCAAGCGCCCGCTAATTTTAAAGCAGAGCTGATTGAGCTGCTGCCGAGCCTGCGCGCGTTTTCGCGCTCGCTGGCGCGCAATCCCGCGCAGGCGGATGACCTGGTGCAAGACACCTTGGTCAAGGCGCTCGCCAATGTTGAGCGCTTCGAGCCCGGCACGAACATGCGCGCGTGGCTCTTCACCATTCTGCGCAACCATTATTATTCGCAGCTGCGCAAGTCCAAGCGCGAGGTCGAGGATGTGGAAGGCCGCTACGCCGCGCGCCTCGCCGCCCGCCCCGAGCAGGACGGCAATGTCGATCTCGACGACTTCAAGGTCGCGTTCCAACAGCTTGCGCCCGATCACCGCGAAGTGCTGACGCTCGTCGGCGCCTCGGGCTGCTCGTACGAAGAAGCCGCGCAGATTTGCCAATGCGCCGTCGGCACCATCAAGAGCCGCGTCAACCGCGCCCGCAAGAAGCTCACCGAGCTGCTTGGCCTTGAGGAAGACGAAACGGTCGTGCCGAGCGACCCGGTCATGGCGCAGGATGCAGCAAGCGTGTGAGGCTGGAAGGGCGGACGTGGCGGTTCTGGCCGCGGGCGCTGTCGCTGCGCTCGATGCGGGGGCGCATGGCGCTTCTGCTGGGGCTCGCCATGCTGCCTGCCGGCGCCATCGCCATGCAGGTGGGGCTCAACGCGCTTGAGGCGCGCCAGGCTGCTTATGAAGAAGCGCTTGGCCGGCGCGCGCTGCAGGCCATGGATGCGGAGCGGCGCACGTTCGACGAAATCCGCGAAATGCTGCGCGTTATCGCCGCCACGCCTGAATTGCAGCGCATCGCCGCCGAAGATTGCGCCAATTGGGCCGGCGGCGTGCTGGCGCGCTATAGCGACATCGCGTCGCTGACGATCACCACTGAAGATGGCGGCGTCGTTTGCGCTGGCCCAATCCAGCCGCCGCCGGGATTCCGCGCCCGCTCGGCCGTGCGGGATCGCGCACGGGTGCGCGATGATTTCACCATGGGCTTTCATTCCTTTGGCCCGCTCAGCCAGCAGCCGGTGCTGGCCGCGCTTGAGCCCATCCGCGGCCCCGGCGGGCGTCGTATCGGCTTCGTCAGCGCCTCGATTGGCGTGCGTACGCTTGAGCAAAAGCTTACGTCCAACACCGCGCTCGATGGCGGGCACGCCGCGATCGTTGATTTTAGCGGCCACATCATCGCGCAGACGCCGGGCGAGGGCGCCGACACGCCGCCGCTGCCCAGCACCGCGCAGGTGCGCGCGCATTTCGGCCAGGAGCCGCGCT
>DAOMPU010000406.1:0-2492 GCA_035444925.1 Terricaulis sp.
GGCTTGGCCATCATCCAAGTGGGCCAAAACACCACCAATGTGCTCGACCCCGCCCCACGCCAATTCCGACGCACCGGCAGCTAATCCAGCAACAGCACCGCGACGACGCGGTTGGCCAGCACGCGCCCGGCGGGCGTGAGGCGGATGATGTGGTTGTCGGCGTCGAGCAAGCGCCAGTCGGAGAGCTGCGCGATGGCGCTGCGTTTGAGCGGGCGCCCGCGCAACGCATCGATCCGCGCCACCTCGACGCCTTCGGCGACGCGCAAGCCCATCAGCAGCATTTCCTCAGCGTGCTCTTCGCCAGTGAGCGCGGTTTCCTCGATCAGGCCAAGGCCGTTTTCGCGCACGGCGTCGATATAATCAGCCGGCCGGCGCTGCACTTCGAGCGCAATGCGCGCGCCATTGTGCGTCATCCGCCCATGCGCGCAGGGGCCTACGCCGATCCAATCGCCGCTGCGCCAATAGATGAGATTGTGCGCTGAGCGCGCCTCTGGCGTGCGCGCGTGATTGGAGATTTCGTACGCGGGAAAGCCCGCGGCCTCGCAAATATCCTGCGTGGCCTCGTACATGTCGGCGGCGGCTTCGGAATCGGGCGTATGCAATTGCCCGCGTTCGACACGGCGCGCGAATGCGGTGCGCGGCTCGATGGTGAGCTGATAGAGCGAAACATGCTCGATCGGCAGTTTGAGCGCTTCGCCAAGCTCGGCGCGCCACGCTTCAAGCCCCTGCCCTTCGCGCGCATAGATGAGATCGAGCGACACGCGCTTTCCTGTCGCCGCCGCCGCTTCCACCGCCCGGCGCGAGACAGCGGCGTCATGGCGCCGGCCCAGTGCTTTCAGCGCTGCATCGTCAAACGCCTGCGCGCCGACGGAAAAGCGGGTGATCCCCGCAACGGCTTGTTCGGCGAACAGCGCGTGATCTTCCGGATTGGCCTCCAGCGTGATTTCGCAATCGGGCGTAAGATCGAAGGCGCAGCCAGCCGCGTCGATCAGAAACGCGACCTCCGCGCCGCGCAGCAGCGAGGGCGTGCCTCCACCCAGGAAAATGCTTTGCGCCGTGCGCCGGCCAAACCGCGCCGCATGCGCGCCCATGTCGGCGGCGATCGCTTCGAGAAGCGGGCGGTTATCCGCCCCGCGCGCGCGATAGACGTTGAAATCGCAATACGGACAGATCGCCGCGCAATACGGCCAATGCACATAAATGCCGAAGCCGCTCATTTGAGCGCCGCGAGCAATTTCTCGAACGCGCGCGCGCGATGCGTCAGCGGCAGTTTCTCTTCGTGGCTCATTTCGCCGAACGTGCGGCTGAAGCCATCGGGCTCGAACATGGGGTCGTAGCCGAAGCCTTTGTCGCCGCGCGGGGGCCACACGATCTGGCCACGCGCTTCGCCTTCAAACACCTCGATCGCGCCGCCCGGCTCCGCCAGCGCCAGCGCGCACACGAAACGCGCGCCGCGATCGCGCGCCTGCTTGGCCTCGAGCGCATCGCGCACCCGCGCCATCGCGACGGAGAAATCTTTTTCCGGCCCGGCCCAGCGCGCGGAATAAACGCCCGGATCGCCGCCCAGCGCGAACACTTCCATGCCGCTGTCGTCGGCCAGCGCCGGCAGCCCCGAGGCCGCCGCCGCGGCGCGAGCCTTGAGGGCGGCGTTGCCGGCGAAGGTGGTTTCGGTCTCCTCCGGCTCGGGCAGGCCCAGATCGCCGGCCGACACCGCTTCAACCCCCAAAGGGGCCAGCAAAGCGGCGATTTCCCGGACTTTCCCGGCATTGTGGCTGGCGACGACGAGGCGTCCGACGAGGCGAGGCATGATTTCTGACACTTGTTTGACTTGTCCGATGGGGGTCTATATCGTTTATCAATAAAGTCCGGCTAGGGTCTGGGCTTTGGGCCAGGATTTCGCATGCGCGCTCTGGGGAAAGGCTCCCTCGCTTCGATCATCAAGGTGGTGCTGGACATCGCCTGGGTGGTGCTGTGGATCGCCGCCGGGTGCCTGGCCATCGGCGTGGTTTGCTATCTCGGCGTCATCGCCGCCATCCAATTCGGCGCCCTGAGCCCGGATGTGCTCGAATCCAGCAGCCGCACCGTCCAAGTCGGGCCGGTCACGGTGGAGACGCGCAGCGAAGACCGGCTGGTGTTCCACGTCGTGGCCCCGGCGCTGCTCTCGGCCGCGGTGGCGGTGGGCGGGGCGCTGGTGATCCTCTGGCGGCTCAAGCACCTGTTCAAGAATTTCACCTCGGGCGAGCCCTTCTCGCGCGACAACGCCAGCCATTTGCGCGTGATCTGGATCGCCATGCTGGTGATGGAATTGTCGCGCTACGCGATCGCGGCGGCGGTGGCGCTGTTCGTCGTTATTTTCGGCCAGCCTGAGCGCACCACGATCGAAGTCGATGCGCCGGTCAATTTCATGACCTGGTGCGCGATCTTCGTGCTGATCGTCCTGGCTGAAGTCTTCCGCGAAGGCGCGCGCCTCAAGGAAGAGCAGGAGCTGACGA
>DAOMPU010000407.1:0-2488 GCA_035444925.1 Terricaulis sp.
ACGAGAGCCCCGCACTCCCATCCTCCACCAGCACGGTGGAGACGCCCTTGGGGCCGTCCTCGCCCGTGCGGCACATCAGAACGTAGAGATCAGAGAAGCCCGCGCCGGAGATGAAGGCTTTGGAGCCGTTGATCACATAGGTGGAATTGCCGTCGCCCTTTGCGGTCGTGCGCATGGCGGCGGCGTCCGAGCCCGAGCCCGGCTCGGTCAAACAATAGGAGGCGATCTTTTCCATCGTCGTCAGCTGCGGCAGCCAGTGCGCGCGCTGCTCGCCATTACCGAAGCTGTCGATCATCCACGCGCACATATTGTGGATCGAGAGAAACGCCGCGGTCGCCACGCAGCCGCGCGACAGCTCTTCAAAAATCAGCGCCGCATCGAGCCGCGTCAGCCCCGAGCCGCCATGCTCTTCGCCCACATAAATGCCGGCGAAGCCAAGGCTCGCCAGCTCCTGCAGCACGCCGCGATCGAGCCCTTCCTCTTCCCAGCGCGCCGCGTTGGGGCGCAATTTTTCCTGCGCGAAGGCGCGCGCGGTTTCGACGATAAGCGCTTGGTCTTCCGTGAGTTCTGCCGACATTGTTCCCTCTTGCCCGCCTTATAGCCGCCTCAAGCGCCAAAGCCAGCGTTCCGGCCTCAGGAACCTAAACGCCCGTTCAGTGTTCTCCGACCCGAACCGCCCCGCCGGGGCGCATCAGGAGACGGATATGCGCAAGATCATCGCCAGCACCGCCATCGCCGCCGCCATGCTCGGCCTCGCCGCCTGCGGCGACAGCGCGGAGAAGGCGGGTGAGAACATGGATTCCGCGATCGAGGAAGCTACGCAAGGCCACGAGAATCTTGGCGACGGCCCGATGGAGCAGGCCGGCGAAGCGATCGACGACGCCACCGGCAACGAGCGCAACGACAGCGTCGGCGATGCGATCAACGACGCCACCGATGGTGACGCCAGCACCACGCCGTAACAGTTTCCGCAGGAACCGAAGATCAAAACGCGCGTTAGTGCGTTGGCGGAAACGCCGCCATGGAGAGACCTAATGTTTAAGACCATTCTGGCGGCGGGCGCCGCGCTGAGTTTGGCGGGCGTCGCCGCCTGCACCCAAGGCCCGAACGAGGAAGCCGGCGAAGCGGCCGATACCGCTTACGAGCAATCCACCACGGGCACGACCGATCCGGGCCAAGGCCCGATGGAAGAAGCTGGCGAACAGCTCGACGAAGCTACCGATGGTCAACCGGCCGGGACCACGACCCCCCCGGCAGAATCCCCGCCGGCGACCACCCCGTAACGCTCGCACGCGTTTACGGGCTAAAGCAACGGACTTTAAATTCGCCTCAGGTCGATGGCATGCGCAGAGCGAATTTAAAGTCCAAAAGTTGCTTTAGAAAGCTTTGAATCTAAAGCGTCTTTAAGGACTTAAATGCGACACGGCGGTTGATCCATCGTGTGGGTCGCATTTAAGTCCCGACGCTTTAGAAGCTCCCCTCGGGCCCTCGGCCCGGGGGGAGTTTTTTATGCACGCATTGCCGCCGGCGGCCATTCTTGTGTTCGCCATCATGCTGGGCTCGGCGATGGACGCGACCATCAAATGGCTCACGCTCACCAATGCCGTGCTGATCGTGGTGCTGGGGCGCTACGTCACGGGCGCGCTGTTTTCCGGGCTGATCTATTGGCGCGCGGGCGCGCCGGTGATTACTGCGGAGATGTGGCGTGGGCACGCCTGGCGCGGGCTTTTCATCGCCGCTTCCGCGAGTGGGTTCTTTTACGCGCTCTCGGTGCTGCCGTTCGCCGAGGCGGTGGCGCTTTCGTTCATCTATCCGCTGATCATTCCGTTCGTGGCCGCGGCGCTGCTGCGCGAGCGGGTGCGCGCGTCCAGCTTTGGCGCGGCGCTGATCGGGTTTGTCGGCGTCATCGTCGCCGCGCAGGGCGCGCCGAGCGCGGAGGAAGCGCCTGATTATGCGCTGGGCGTCGCGGCCGTGCTGGCCTCAGCCGCCACCTTCGCGATCGCCATGACGCTGCTGCGCGAGCGCGCGCAAAAGGACGGCCCGGCCATCGTCACGCTGATGTCCAGCGTCATCCCCGCGCTCATCGTGGCGGCGCCTGCGATTGCGCTCTCGGCGCCGCCCAATATGACCGATTGGCCGATCTTCCTGCTGCTTGGCGTATTGGCGGCCGGCTTCATGTACACGCTGGCGCGCGCCTATGCCGGCGCGGAAGCGCAGCAATTGGCTCCGATCCATTATAGCGAACTGATCTGGGCGAGCGTGCTCGGCTATGCCATCTTTCACGAGACGCCGCGCGTGGAAATCTATTTCGGCGCGGCCTTGATTATCTGCGCGTGCCTTTACGCCGCGTATGACGAGCGCCGCCTGGCGCGGCGCGCAGCGGGCGACGCATGAAGGAGTAAATCATGGCCTCACTTGCCGATATGATCCCGCTGGCCAAAACGATCGGCGTTGAGGTCACCGAGGCGACGCCCGATCTCGTGCGCGG
>DAOMPU010000408.1:0-2462 GCA_035444925.1 Terricaulis sp.
AGCATCGCCAGGCGCAGGAAGAAGCCATCGAGCGCGTGCGCGCCACCGGGCGCGAGGCCGAGAAGGTGGGCGTGCTGGGCGTCGAAGGCGCCCACTCGCGTGACTCGATGTTCGAGGATGTCTACGCCGACATGCCCTGGCATCTGCGCGAACAACAAAAAGAGGCGGAATCGTGAGCGCGCAAGCCCGTTTCCCTGCCGAGCGCCCGGCGAAAGCCGGGCCGAGAGCAGGGACCCAGAGCCAACGCGCAGTCCTTTGCTCTGGATCCCCGCTCGCGCGCCGCATCAAGTGCGGCGCTTGGCGGGGAAGCGGGGCGCTCCAAGAACAGAAAGGCGCACGCTGATGCCTTCCATGACCATGATCCAGGCGCTCAATTCCGCGCTGGATAATATGCTCGAGCGCGATCCCAACGTGCTCACCTTCGGCGAGGACGCCGGCTATTTCGGCGGCGTGTTCAAGGTCACTGAACACCTGCAGCAGAAATACGGCCCCACGCGCTGCTTCGATGCGCCGATCAACGAATGCGGCATCGCCGCCGCGGCGATCGGCATGGCGGTCTATGGCTTGCGCCCCGTGATCGAGATTCAGTTCGCCGATTACATGTATCCCGCCTACGATCAGCTCGTCTCCGAAGCCGCGCGCATCCGCTATCGCTCCGCCGCGGACTACACCGTGCCGATGACGGTGCGCATGCCGTATGGCGGGGGCATTTATGGCGGCCAAACGCACAGCCAATCGCCCGAGGCGCTGTTCACGCACGTCGCCGGCCTCAAGACGGTGATCCCGTCCACGCCGTACGACGCCAAGGGCTTGCTGATCTCCTGCATCGAAGATGACGATCCGACCATCTTCCTCGAGCCCAAGCGCGTCTATAACGGCCCGTTCGATGGCCGCCGCGATCGCCCTGTGATCCCGTGGTCCAAGCACGCCGCCAGCGAAGTGCCCGAGGGCTATTATAAAATCCCGCTCGGCAAGGCGAACATCGTGCGCGAGGGCGCGGACCTCACTATTCTTTCTTACGGCACGATGGTGCACGTCGCGCTCGCCGCGGCGGAGGAGAGCGGGATCGATGCGGAAGTGATCGATCTGCGCACTTTGGTGCCGGTCGATATCGAAGCGATCGTCAAATCGGTTTCCAAAACCGGCCGCTGCGTGATCGCGCACGAAGCCACCCGCACCTCCGGCTATGGCGCTGAGCTTTCCGCGCTGGTGCAGGAGCATTGCTTCTACAAACTCGAAGCGCCCATCGAACGCGTCACGGGCTATGACACGCCCTATCCGCACGCGCTTGAATGGGAGTATTTCCCAACCCCGCCGCGCCTCATCAAGGCGATGCGCCGCGCGATGGAGGGCTGATCCATGGGCAAGTTCGTTTTCAAATTGCCCGACGTGGGCGAAGGCACCGCCGAAGCGGAAATCGTCGCCTGGCACGTGCGCGTGGGCGATGTCGTGGCCGAGGACGCCCCGCTGGTGGACGTGATGACGGATAAGGCGACGGTCGAGATGACCTCGCCGGTCGCCGGCAAAGTGATCGAAGTGAACGGCGAGCCGGGCGATATGGCCGCCGTCGGCTCGGCCATCGTCGTGTTCGAGACGGAAGCGGAAGCCGATCCTGGGCCGCCGGCGTCCCCGCCGGCAAAACCGGCGGAAGCCGTCAAGGCGTCAGCGGTCCAAGAAGCGCCGCCCAAACCTGAAAAGCCGCGCCTCAAGGCGCAATCGGGCGCGGTGTGGACGGAAGAAACCGTGCAAGCGGCGATGGGCGGGCAAAAGCCGATGGCGGTGCCGGCCGCCGCGATGCCGTCGAACGCTGCGCCCAAGCCCAAGCCCGCGCCGTCACAGGAAGTCGCGCGCCCCGCCGCGCGCGAGCCTTCGGTGCAGGAATGGGGCGCGGGGCTTGCCTCGCCCGCCGTGCGCGCGCGCGCGCAAAAGCTTGGCGTTGATCTCTCGCAATTACGCGGCACTGGCCCCGATGGGCGCATCACGCATGATGATCTCGACGCTGTGCTGGTTCCCGCCGCCGGCTCGCGGCGCGGGAGCGCGCTCACGCAGAAGAACGGCGTCGAGCCCGTGAAAGTGATCGGCCTCCGGCGCAAGATCGCGGAAAAGATGCAGGACGCCAAACGCCGCATCCCGCACTTCGCCTACGTCGAAGAAGCCGATCTCACCGAGCTTGAAGAGCTCCGCGCGCACCTGAACGCCACCAAGCGCACCGATCAGCCGAAGCTGACTTTGCTGCCGTTCCTGATGCGCGCGCTCGTGCTGGCGCTGCCGGATTTCCCGCAGATCAACGCCCGCTTCGATGACGATCAGGGCGTGGTCTATCGCCACGACAACGTCGATATCGGCATCGCCACGCAAACCGATAACGGCCTGATCGTGCCGGTGGTGCGTCACGCCGAAGCGCGCGACGTGTGGGATAGCGCGGCGGAAGTCTCGCGCCTCGCCGCCGCCGTGCGCGCCAA
>DAOMPU010000409.1:0-2439 GCA_035444925.1 Terricaulis sp.
GTGGCTTCGGCGTTCATGGCCGCGCGCCCGCGCCCCATCAGCTCGGCGATGCGCGCGCCTTCGTTGCGCAGGAATTGCATCGCTTCCTGATTGGCGCGCGCGTCCTGGGCAAGGAAATCCGCCATCCGGCGCGTTGCTTCTGGCGCTGCATCCTGCACGGCGCGCCGGCGCGCCTGCGTGCCCGAGCGTGAGCGCTGCGCGATCCGCTCCAGCGCCGAAGGCGAGAACACGTCGTTCAGCGCAAGCCCCGCGCGCGTGATGGTTTCCGCCATCGGCAACGCGGCGGCCCCGCGCGGATCGGCGATCTGGTGCTGCAGGCGCGACATCGCATCGGGCGCGGCGCGCGCAGCGGGCGCGCGGTCATTGTTATCGACGGAGGAAAGCAGATCGCGCCAGGTCCATTCCGAAGGGGCGGGGCGCTCGTTGCGCGGCGCCGGCTCGCTGGCGCGCGCGCGCGGTGGGGGGCTTTCGAGCGGATCGGGCTGGCTGCGCCAGGAATTGTCGTAGCCGCCTTCATCGGCCTGCGGGCGAACGCGCGGGCGCGCCCGCTGCTGCGGCGCTGGCGCCTGCTCATCGTCTTCCACTGCTTCGCGCGCGCCGATCGCGGCGGCGCGCGCCGCTTCCGCGGCATCGCGCAGGCGCTCCAGCGCTACCGCCGCTTCGCGTTCAACGCCGGCGGCTTCGTGGCGGATCAGATCCGCAGCGCGCTTGGCGTCCTCGACCGCGCGGCTGGTCGTATCACGCACCGCGCCGGCGGTGGAGTTCGCCGCCAGCGTCGCCGCTTCCGCCGATTGACGCGCAGCGTCGGTGAGGCTGGTGGCCTTGGCCAGAATGTCGAGCGCGTTGGAGAGCGCGGTTTCCAGGCGCAGCGCCGAATCCGCGCTGGCCTGCGCGGCGCCCGAAAGCGAATGCGTGCGATCGGTGATCAAAGCGGCCGCCGCGCCGAACGAGGTCAGCCGGTGATCGAGCGCCTGATCGGCCGCGCGCACTTCGGCTTCCGCTTGGCGCGCCGCTTCGGAGATCGACTTGGTGTGGCGCGAGATCGCGCCGCCGATGGTGGCGGCCTGATTGTTCAGTTCGTTGGAAATGCGCAGCAGTTCTTCGCGCTCGCGCTCCATGCCGGAGATCAGCTGGTTGGCGCCCGCCTTGGCGTTGCCGCCCATCTCATCCACCGCCCTGGCTTGGCGGGCGATCTGGCCTTCCACTTCCTGCAGGCGCGCGAGCGTCTGCTCCAGCGCGCTATCGAGCGTGGAGATTTCGCTGCGCACGCTCATGGCCAGCTTGCGCGCGGATTCATCGGCGCTCTGTTCGGGGTTGAGCAGGCGATCGGCGGCGTCGGCCAGGCGCTTGGCTTCGGTGCGGGCGCGGATGCTCTCGCGCACCGCCGCGCCGGAGAAAAGCGCCATCAGCGCTGGCAGCAGCACGGCGGCGCCCAGCGCGAAAAGTTCGGTCATGCTGGCCGCGGCCAAACGCGGCGCGCCGATCAGCGCGAACGCCGCGGCGATCGCGCCGGCGATCCAGATGAAGGCGACAGCCAGCGTCAGCACGGTGATCGAAGCGCCGGGCTCACGCGGGCGGGGCGCGGGATTGTCCATGACCTGCGTCCTGAGGCGCGCGGGGAGGGGCGCGCTAATAGCTTAATCGAAACGCAAGAAGTGCGGCGAATTCAAGGGTGCGGCCCAGAAGGGCGAAAAGTTCGCGGGGAAAAGGCGCGCGCTAATTCGCGCGTTCGCACGCCGCCGCCGGGCCGGCGCAGCCTTGCTCGGGCGCGCGCTGCTCAACACTGATGCCGACCCACGCCAGCGCCGCCGCCAGGATCGCGTCGCGCACCGCGACAAGAAAAGTGATCAACATCGCCCTACACCTCGATGTAACGGCCCGCTTTTGCGCCGATTGCGCCGCGGCGGCAAGCGCCCAGCTGATCGTTAAGCGCGAATTGTTGATTACACGGAAATCGCGCCACGCCCCGCTTGACGCGGGCGTCCGCGCCGCTAATTAAGCGGGTGATGTTACAACGTAACACCTCAAACCCCGCCCGCCGCGCGCATGTGGCCCACGCCGCGTTGATCACGCTGCACGCCTTCTGCTGCGGGCTGCCGGCGCTGGCGATGCTGGCCGCGGCGATGTCGGGCGCCACCTCCGGGATCGCGTTACTTGCTGATTCATTTGAAGGAATCCACGCGTTCCTGCACGGGCAGGAGATGTGGATTTTGGGCGTCTCCGCCGCCCTGGTGGTCATCGGCGCCGGCCTCGAGTTCAACGCCCGGCGCGGCGGCCATGCGCACGGCTTCCCCTGGCTGTTCGCCTTCTCGGCGCTCTGCTTCCTGGCCAATGCCGGCATCATCCTGGCGCACCGGGGCTAAAGCAACGGACTTTAAATTCGCCTCAGTTTGAGGGCAGGCGCAGAGCGAATTTAAAGTCCAAAAGTTGCTTTAGAAA
>DAOMPU010000410.1:0-2435 GCA_035444925.1 Terricaulis sp.
GTCGAAAGCGCCCAGGCGCCGTAATAGGCGTTCGAGCGCGCGACCTCGATGTTGACGTACATATCCGCCAGCTTGTGCTTGATCGCCTGGAACGAGCCGATCTGGCGCGAGAACGCGTAGCGGCCTTTCGCGTAATCGATCGCCATTTCCATGCAGGCGTGGCTGCCGCCCACCTGCTCGAACGCGATCAGCACCGCGGCGCGATCGAGCACCGCCTCGGCTAACTCCCAGCCCTGGCCGGCTGCGCCCAAGCGCTCGGCCTTGGCGTTCGTGAACGCAAGCTTGGCGTGCCCGCGCGTGGGGTCGATGGTTTTCAGCGTTTCGCGCGCGACGCCGGCTTGATTGAGATCAACCAGCACCAGCGAAACGCCGCCGCCTTCCTTAGCGGCGACGACCGCCCAATCGGCGCAATCGCCATCCGTCACCGGAATTTTCACGCCGTTCAACGTCGCGCCGTCGAACTTCGCTTCGATGCTCGCGGCCGTCACCGCGCCCGGCCCTTCGGAGAGCGCGAAGCAACCGATCACCTCGCCCGCGGCCACCTTCGGCAGATGCGCGCTTTTTTGCGCGTCGCTTCCGGCCAGCATCAAAGCTTCGGCGAAGAAATACACGGTCGAGGAAAACGGGATCGGCGCGACGGCGCGGCCGATCTCTTCGGCCAGCACGCACAGCTCAAGGCGCCCAAGTCCCAAGCCGCCATGCTCTTCAGGGATCGCCGCGCCCAGCCAGCCCAGCTCAGCCACGCCGCGCCACAAATCCTTGTCGTAAGATTTATCCGCATCGTTCAGCACCGCGCGCACGGCCTTCGCGCTCGATTTATCGGCCAGGAATTTGCGCGCCTGATCTTTCAGCGCCTTCTGATCGTCAGAAAAGTCGAAATTCACGGCCGTCCTCCCGGCTTTATGGTTGGCGCCATCTTAACGCGCCCGCGCGGGGGGCCGAAAGGGCGCCTTGGCGTCAACGAAGGCTAAAGCGCATTCTGCTACGCTGCCCCCTTGGATTTGGGAGTTTGCGATGGCCAAGGCTGTCTTTCACAAGGGCCAGCGCGTCTATGTTAAGCCGGTCGGCACATGGGCGCCGGTGGAGCGCGTCAACCCGCAATGGGTCAAAGGCGTGGAAGAGCCTCTGCGCGTCACCTATGATGTCGGCCTTGGCCGCGAGTTTCAGGCGCACGAACTGGCCGCCGAAGAGGTCGAGCCTTCCCGCCCCGACCTGATCGAAACCGAGAGCTGGCGCGTGCTGCGCGCGGTGAACCGGCTTTCGGCCGACGCGCGCGATCCGCGCCACCCCTATCCGGGCACCTACCCGGTGGTGGTGACGGACGAGAAAGATTGGGGCGGCTGGCGCGTGCCGATGGCCGAATATGACCGCGACCCCCAGCGGGTTGAGCATCAGGCGCGGGTGGTGGCCAATGCGCTGCGTCTCATGCGCGTGGCGCGTGAGCTTGTGCAATTCGTGCAAGAATATCCCCACGAAACGCCGGCCGCGCTGACGGATTTGGCCATGCAGGCCGAAACGGTGTTCGCCGCGATCTATCACGACCCCGCGCCCCGCCTGGACGCCGCCGCGGCTGAGTAGGCCGCATTGATTTTGCCGCCCGGCTCGCTCATGTGAAGCGCTCCACCGGAGAGCAGCATGCGCGACGCCGAAGCCGTCACTATCCGTCTGAGCGACTACCGCCCGCCAGATTACCAGATCGACGAAATCGCGCTCGTTTTCTCTTTGGAACCGGAAGCGACGTTGGTGGCCGCGCGCAGCCATGTGCGCCGCACGGCCTCAGGCCCGGCCCCGCTCGTGCTCGATGGCGAACGGCTTGAGCTGCAGAGCATCGCCATCGACGGCGCGCTGCTCGCCACGGATCAATACGCGCTCGAGCCCGGCAAGCTGATCATTCACGCGCCGCCCGCCGCATTCATTCTCGACATCGTCACGCGCATCAATCCAAAAGGAAACACCCAGCTCGAAGGGCTCTATATGTCCGGCGGGCGCTTTTGCACGCAGTGCGAAGCCGAAGGTTTCCGCGCCATCACCTATGCACTGGATCGCCCGGACGTGCTGGCGCGCTACGGTGTGCGTATCGAGGCCGATAAAGCCGCCTTCCCGATCTTGTTGGCCAATGGCAATCGCACCGAAGCGGGCGATATGGAGGGCGGGCGCCACTATGCGGTGTGGGTCGATCCCCACCCCAAGCCCTCTTATCTCTTCGCGCTCTGCGCAGGCGCGTATGAATCCATCCACGACAGCTTCACCACCATGAGCGGGCGTAAAGTCGCGCTCGGCATTTACGTCGATCCCGGCGACGGCGAACGGGCGCGCTACGCGATGGACGCGCTCAAGCGCTCGATGAAGTGGGATGAAGACGTGTTCCAGCGTGAATACGATCTCGACGTGTTCAACATCGTGGCCGTGCGCGATTTCAATTTCGGCGCGATGGA
>DAOMPU010000411.1:0-2424 GCA_035444925.1 Terricaulis sp.
AAAGTGTTCGAGCAATTTGCGATGGCCTGCAACGAATATCTCGGCTTCCGCCCGAAATTCGCCGGCGCCATCTGCCGCGATCCGCGCGTACCGGAATCGATCCGCGCGCAAACGCCCCTGCCCATCCGCCACCCGCAAAGCCAGGCTTATGAGGACGTGGTGCGGATTGTTGAGGCGCTGAACGCCTCCTAACGCTCGCGCGGCTGGCGCGCGGCGCGCAGCGTGGCGAATTCATCCAACTCCGCAGCTTCGCGCTTATCGGCCAGCACTTTCGCGCGCTCGGCTTCCAGCTCGATCAGCCGCTCAAACTTGCGCATTTCCACGTGCGCTTCGGAAATCAGCGCGCGCATGCGGGCGATTTCCTCTTCGATCGCTGCGCCCTCCGCTTCCAGCGCGCGCTTGCCCTGCAAAGCGAGCTGGATGAAGCCGCCATAGGCGCGCTGGCTTTCATAATCCTGCGCGGCGATGCGTTGCTCGTTCACAATGGATTGCTCGTGCGCACGGATGCGCTCCTCCACCGCGGTTTGGCGCGCAATCAGCGCCGCCAGCGCGCGGCGGAGCGTCTCGAGATCGCCTTCGGCAATCTTCAAAAGCGTGTGCAGCGATTTCATGTCAACGCCTCAGCAAGCATGGCGAACCCGTCCTTGATCGAGCAATGCTCATCGCGCGATTGCGTCAGCACCGCTTCCAAAGCCGGGCGCACGCGCACGGCATCATCCACCAGCGCATCCGCGCCGGGCTTATAAGCGCCGATGCGGATCAGCTCCTCCATCTCGGTGTAGAGCGAAAGCATCTCGCGCGCGCGGCGCACCAGATCGTTCTCATCCGCCGTGTGGCACATCGGCATGAGGCGGGAGATGGATTTCAGCGTGTTGATTGCCGGATAGCGCCCGCGCTCGGCGATGGCGCGCTCCATTACGATGTGGCCGTCCAGAATGCCACGCACGGCGTCGGCGATCGGTTCGTTGTGATCATCGCCATCCACCAGCACGGTGAACAGCGCGGTGATCGAGCCATGCTCGCCTTCGCGGCCGGGGCCCGCGCGCTCCAGTAGCTTCGGCAGCTCGGCGAACACGGAAGGCGTGTAGCCCTTGGTGGTCGGCGGCTCGCCCACCGCCAGGCCAATCTCGCGCTGCGCCATCGCGAAGCGCGTGACGCTATCGATCAGCAGCAGCACGTCCTGGCCTTCGTCGCGGAAATGCTCGGCCACCGCGCAGGCCATGTGCGGCGCAAGCCGGCGGCGCGCGGCGCTTTCATCGGAGGTGGCCACCACGACGACGGAGCGACGGCGCCCCTCCTCGCCCAGCGTATCCTCGATAAATTCCTTCACTTCGCGGCCGCGCTCGCCCACCAGGCCAATGACGATCACGTCGGCATTGGCGCCGCGCGCCAGCATCGACATCAGCACCGATTTGCCGACGCCCGATCCTGCGAACACGCCCATGCGCTGGCCGCGGCAGAGCGCGGAGAAGATATTGATGGCGCGCACGCCCACATCGAGCCGGGCGCCCACGCGCGCGCGATCATGCGCCGAAGGCGGGGCGGCGCGCACCGCATGGGCGCGCATGCCCTGCGCCAGCGGCCCCTCCCCGTCCACCGGATCGCCGAAGCAATTGATCACGCGCCCGAGCCATTCCTGAGTGGGCCGCACGAACGGCGCGGCGGCCTCCAACGCCACGCGCATGCCCGGCCGGATCGCTTCGATCGAATCGTAAGGCGCCAGCAAAGCGCGATCGCCGCGGAAGCCGACGATCTCGGCCTGCGTCGGTTTGGCGCCATGCACCAATGCACGCGCGCCGAGCGCCAGCGCCTCCATCGGCCCCGACGCCTCGATCAGCGCACCTGACAAGCCGGTAACGCGCCCCTCGAAGCGGCGTGCATCGAGCGCGTCAATCTCAACGGCAAGTTTGGAAAGGCGTGAAGGCATGAGCCCGCGAAGTTTCTCACATCTCTTTCAGCAATTATGGTGAATCAAAACCTAACGCATTGCGTTGGTTTTCGCGGTTCATTCATTGGCCGATTCAAAATCAATCGCTTGTGCTTGAATTTTCTTCAGCATCTAGCGCTTGCAACCAGACTCGAACGCTGATTCACACGTCTTAACTGGAGCTGAAGGAGCGGCGGGGGCCAACTAAGAAGCGGATAACGATACCAAATCGTTGCGCTGTTAACACTTCTTACAGGGTTGATAGCGATTCTGTGGATTAACGTTGCCGAACCCTTGCTAGGTCGGGGAGCATTTCATGCGGGTCTTGTTGATCGAAGACGATAGCGCCACGGCGCAGGGCATTGAGCTGATGCTCAAGTCCGAAGGGTTCAATATCTACTCGACCGATTTGGGCGAGGAAGGCATCGATCTCGGCAAGCTCTACGATTACGACATCATCGTACTCGACCTCACCCTGCCCGACATGCACGGCTACG
>DAOMPU010000412.1:0-2419 GCA_035444925.1 Terricaulis sp.
GCGATCATGCAGGGGACGGAAACTGGCCACGCCCTTACTCCCTTGTTTGTGTTGCGAAACTCATCAGCCAACCAGGCGTTAGCACTCACCTCAGCCGGCTGCTAATGGCGGGCAGATAGGGGGCGGGCGCGGGCGCGTCAACCGCGCGCGCGTGACAGGGCGCAGAAAAACACGTTGGCATGCCAAGAACTTTATAATACAAAGTACTCTGGTTGATTGAGCACGGAGAGTGCATGGCGAGGCGGAAAGGCGATGTTGCGGGCGGCGCAACCGATGCAACCGATGCAACCGGCGCGCCTCGCAGCACGGTGCGGGAGGCGCTCTGGGGTTGGCTGATCAGCGCGGCGTGCTTTGGCGCGGTGGCGCTGATCCTGCTGCTGACGCCGGGCGCGCTCAATCTGGGCGCGTTCAGCGACTTTGCGTTCAAGACGCCCGATCTGGCGCCGCTGATCGCGCTTTCGCCGCTGGTGCAGTTTCACATCTATACCGCCGTGGCGGCGCTGCTGATCGGGCCGGTGCAATTCGCGATGCCCAAGGGCACACGCACGCACCGGGCGGTGGGCTGGGTGTGGGCCGCCTGCATGGGCGCGACCGCCATCGCCACCTTGTTCATCCGCGACATGCGCGACGGGGCCTTCAGCCCGATCCATCTGTTTTCGCTGATGGCGCTGATCGGCTTGCCCTGGGCGCTCTGGCTGGCGCGCACCGGCCAGCGGGAGGGGCATGTGTGGGCGATGGTGGGACTCTATATTGGGCTGGTGATTTCCGGCGCGACCGCGCTCGCGCCCGGGCGGGTGATGTGGGACATCCTCGACCGCTGAGCGTGCGCCCAATTGGCGCGCCGCGCTGACACAAAGCGGGCAAGAAGTGTACGCACAAACGCCAGCCTGAACGGGGAGCGGCGAATGCGCAAAATTGTAGCTTTGATCTTGTGCGCGGCGGCGGGCGCGCCGCTGGCGGCGCAGGCGCAGGAGCAGCCCCAAGCGCTCTTCATCTCGCCGATGGGCCAGCCTGTGCGCGGCGCGGAGCGGGGCGCTGCGCTGACGGCCTGGTTCAGCGCCGCCGACGCCGATCAGGACGGGCGGCTCAGCCTTGAAGAATTCCTCGCCCACGAAATGCCGTTCCATTCGGTGCTGGATCGCAATCAGGATGGGCTGGTGACGGCGCTGGAATCCAACGCGCTCTACCGCGCCACCGCGCCGGAAATGTACGCGCCGCTGCCGGCGCTGCGCGGCGCCACGGCGCAGATGCCGCGCGATCCTGGCCGCTTGACCCAACCGCGCGAGCGCCAGCGGACCGATACGCGCCGGCGCGGCGCGGCGCGTTTTGGGCTCCTGCACGAGCTTGAGCCGGTGATGTCTTGCGATACGGATATGAGCCGCTGGGTGAGCGCGGAGGAGTTCCGCTTGTGCGCGGAGCGTCGTTTCGTGCTGCTTGATAGCGATAGCGACGGGCTGTTCGCATTGGCGGATTCGCCGCGCGCGCAGGAATTGCTCGCGGACCCCGAAGAGGATTGACGGCGCCCAAACGCCGCCTCGCGCGTTGACCGCGCATGAGCCGCCCGCCCGAACCCGAGCCCGACACGCCCGAACCCATTCCGCCGATCGAGCACCCGCCCCAGCCGGTGGAGGAGCCCAAGCAGCCGCCCCCGATGCGCGCGCTTGCGCCGCAGCGCCGGCGCATCGTGCTGGTGCATTGAATGCGCTGAATGAAAACGGGGCCGCTGTCGCCAGCGGCCCCGCTCCCCGTGTTCGTCCCTCTGGCCGCGCGCTCAGTAATAGAGCAGCGCGTCGAGGATGAGTCCTGTTCCGATCACCACCAAGAGGATGTCGCGATCGACCATCACATAGCGGCAGCCATAAGGCGCAGGCGGCAGCCGATAATAGAGATCGTACGGCACAGGCTCCCAATAAATGTAATCGGGCAGATACTGGCCGACGATGTAGTTGCGATAGGGGCGACGCCAGCCGTCATAGCCCCACCAATGATAATTCCAGCCGAAATAGGCGTGGACGATGGTCACGTAGCCGCGATCGAAATAATGGCCGTGGCGGATGCGATTCCAATTGCTGTAGCGCGGCCGATCGAAATCGCGGTGGGTGTGGCGGTAGCGATCGTAACGGCGATCGTCGCGCCGGCTGTCGTAATTGTTGCGTGCGAAATCGCGGCGTCCGTCGCGGCGGTCGTAATTGCGGCCGTTGCGATCATCACCGCGCCCGCGGCGCCAATCGCCGCCGTCGCCGCGGCGCCCGTCGCGCTGCCAATCGCCGCGATTGGCGTCGCCGCGCGGGCCGCGCTGGGCGTCAGCGCGCTGGCCGTCGCCGCGTTGGCCTTGCCATTGGCGGCGGTCGGCGTCGCCGCGCTGGCCGCGTTGCGCGTCGGCGCGCTGGCCTTGGCCGCGTTGGCCTTGCCATTGCCG
>DAOMPU010000413.1:0-2419 GCA_035444925.1 Terricaulis sp.
CTCAGTTTGAGGGCAGGCGCAGAGCGAATTTAAAGTCCAAAAGTTGCTTTAGAAAGCCTTGAATCTAAAGCGTCTTTGAGGACTTAAATGCGACACGGCGGTTGATCCATAATGTGGGTCGCATTTAAGTCCTGACGCTTTAGCGCTTCGGCTTCAGCAAATGCAGCGCGAGCGCCCGGAAACGCCGCGCCCCATCGGGCGCGGGCCGCAACGCCCGGCGCAGCGCCATGCCTTCAAGCGCGGCCAGCAAGGTTTCGGCCGCTTCCTCGGGCGCCAGCGCGGGGTGGATCGCCCCGGTGCGCGCCGCCCGCGTGATGGCGCTGGCCAAACGCGCGCCCAGGGCCGCATCACGTGCGGAGAGGGCGCGGGCCAAATCCGGGTCGCGCGCCGCTTCAGCCCAAATATCAGCCAAAAGCGCCGCTTCCGGGGCCTCGAACGCCTCGAAGAAGGCCCGCGCCATTTCCGCCAAGGCGTCGATCAGCGCATCGCCCGCGCCGAGCCGATCCAACATGGCCTCGGCCTCGGCCCGCGCGTCCAGCGCGATGGCGGCGATGATGTCGGCCTTGGCGTCGAAATAGCGGTAAAGCGCCCCAGGGCTGACCCGCGCCTCGGCGCAAATCTCCTCGATCGTGGTCAGCCGGAAGCCCCGGGCATGGAAGCAATAGCGCGCCGCCTCCAGGATCTGGGCCCTGCGGCGCGCGGGCAGGGCGGGGTCGGCGTGGCGCGGCATGGGCGCAAACTGCGCCGATTCCGCGTGATGATTTAGGTTAAATTCACCCTCCGCTGGCAGCCTCGCGCCCGGTTTCCTGGCCGAGGGGCGGCATGAACAAAAGCGCAGCCTTAAGCGAAGCGGCCGAGACCCGCCGGCGCGAACTGCCGGCGGCCTTGGCGCTCGTCATCCTGATCGGGGGCGTCGCCGCCGCGATCATGGAAGGCGGCGCGGCCGTGGGCTGGGCCGCCATCATGGCGCTGATCCTGATTTTCGACTGCGAATTGTATCGCCGGCTCGAAACCGCCGAGCGCGCGCTGACGCGCCCGCTGATCGCCGGCCTCTCGGCCTGGGCGCTGTTCAGCGCCGCGTTCTACGCCGTGCTGCCGCTTGCGCTCTGGCTCGATGGGCAGGCTGCGGGCGCGGCCGCAGCGATGGTGCTCTGGGTCGCCGCCGTGGTGCGCCATCTGAGCCTCGGCGCGACACGCCTGTGGCCGATCGCGCTCGCCGGCGCGGCGCCGCCCGCGCTCGCCTTGATCGCTTCGCCGCTGTTGATCACGGCCATGAGCCAGCGCCCCGATTGGGACGTCGCGGTGATCGCCGCCATCGGCGGGGGCGCGCTGACGCTTTACGTTACGCACGCGCGCCTCTCGGCTGCGCGGGCCGAGCGCGCGCTGCGCCTGGCGCATGCGCAAGCCTCGCACGATGCGCGGGTGGGGCGGCTGCTGCTTGAAAACGAGGACGGCGCAACGGCGCTGCTCGATCGTGAAGGCCGCATCCTCGCCGCCAGCAAGCGCGTGCGCGCGCGCATCGGCGCGGTGGAGGCGGCCGGCCTTAAATTCGAAAACGTCACCCCGCTGGAGCGCGCGCATTGGCGCGAAGCGTTCGCGCGCGCGCTGCAGGGCGAGCACGTGGTGTGCGAAGATGAGGAAGTGCGCCTCGCCGATGGGCGCCATTGGATCAATTGGGATGTCCGCCCCTGGCGCGACGAGGACGGCGAAATCGCCGGCGTGCTCACCACCGCGCGCGACGTCACCTCGCTGGTCTCCGCCCGCAAGGTCGCCAATGGCAGCCACGATCTGCTGCGCGGCGCGCTCGACGCCGGCAAAAGCGTGATCTGGGAAGTGGATTACAAAGCCCAGACCATCGCCTGGTACGGCAATAGCGCGATCTACGGCGAAGCCTTCACCTTCAAGCAATTCCAGGACAATTCCACGGAGATCATCCATATCGACGATCGCGAAATGCTGCGTGAATATTTCCTGCGCATCGCCGCGGGCGAGGATGAAAGCATCGAGCACCGCGTCGTGCAAAACGACGGCTCGATCACCTGGGCGCAAGTGCGCGCGCGGCGCGTGCTCGGCCGCTCCGGCGGCGTGCGCAAATTCATCGTTCTTTCGACTGACGTTACCGAGCGCAAGCGCCGCGAGGCGGCGTTCATCGCCGCGATGCACCGCGCTGAAACCACGCTGAAGGCCAAGCGCGCCTTGTTCGGCGACATCGCGCCGGAGCTTGACGATATCGATCACGCCCAAGTCGGCGTCGCGGAAATGCATGAGCGCCTCGATTCCTTGATGGAAGAGATGGACGCCCGCGACGTGGTGCTGGCCGAAACCATGGCTTCGCTGCGCACAGCGCGCGAAGCGGCGGAGGCGGCCAGTGTCTCCAAATCGCAATTCCTGGCCTCGATGAGCCACGAATTGCGCACGC
>DAOMPU010000414.1:0-2406 GCA_035444925.1 Terricaulis sp.
CGCGCGTGGGCGTGCCCTATTCGCCCGCCACCGGCCAGCCGATCGCGGCGATGCAGGTGAGCGAAATGGTCGATCAGATCATGGCGCTGCCGGCGGGGACGCGGCTTTATCTGCTTGCGCCCGTCGTGCGCGACCGCAAGGGCGAATACAAAAAGGAAATGGCTGAGCTGCTGAAGAAGGGCTATCAGCGCGCCAAGATCGACGGCCAGTTTTATGAGCTGAGCGAACCGCCGACGCTCGACAAGAAATTCAAGCACGACATCGACGTCGTGGTCGATCGCATCGCGGTGAAAGCCGGCATCGAAACGCGCCTGGCGGATTCGCTTGAGCAAGCGCTGAAGCTCGCCGAAGGCATCGCCTTCGCGGAGATCGCCGATAGCAAAAGCGAAGACGAGGGCGCGGGCAAAGCTACGCTGAAAAACAAAGCGGGCGCGCCGCAGCGGCTGATCTTCAGCCAGAAATTCGCTTGCCCCGTCTCAGGTTTCACCATCCCTGAGATCGAGCCGCGGCTGTTCTCATTCAACAACCCCGCCGGCGCCTGCCCGACCTGCGACGGGCTTGGCGTGCAGCTGAAATTCGACGCCGCGCTGGTGGTGCCCGATCACGCCAAGAGCCTGAAGGAAGGCGCCGTCGCGCCTTGGGCCAAGGGGCCATCGCCGCTCTATGCGCAAACGCTGGAATGCCTCGCCAAGCATTTCAAAGCAAAGCCCACAACGCCCTGGCGCGACCTGCCCAAAGATTTGCGCGCCGCCATCCTTGGCGGCACCAAGGAGGCGGTGAAGTTCGTCTATGACGACGGCGTGCGCCGTTACGAGACGACCAAGACTTTCGAAGGCGTCTTGCCGAACCTTGAGCGCCGCTGGAAGGAAACCGACAGCCAATGGGTGCGCGAGGATTTGGAGCGCTACCAGAGCGAAGCGCCGTGCCCCACCTGCGAAGGCAAGCGCCTCAAACCTGAGGCGCTGGCCGTGAAGGTCGCCAAGCTCGATATTTCGGAAACCTCGAACTTCTCGATCCGCCAAGCGCGCGATTGGTTCGCGGGGCTGAACGATCAGCTCAACGCCAAGCAAAAAGAAATCGCCGTCCGCATCCTCAAGGAGATCAACGATCGCCTGCGCTTCCTGGTGGATGTGGGGCTCGATTATCTCTCGCTCGGGCGCGCCAGCGGCACGCTTTCCGGCGGCGAGAGCCAGCGCATCCGCCTCGCTTCGCAGATCGGCTCGGGTCTGACGGGCGTGCTCTATGTTTTGGACGAGCCCAGCATCGGCCTGCACCAGCGCGACAACACGCGCCTGTTAGAAACGCTGCAGCGCCTGCGCGATCTCGGCAATTCGGTGCTGGTGGTCGAGCATGACGAGGAAGCCATCCTCACCGCCGATTACGTGCTGGATATGGGGCCAGCGGCGGGCATCCACGGCGGCACCGTGGTGGCGGAAGGCACGCCGGCGCAGATCCAGAAAAACAAAAACTCCATCACCGGCGCCTACCTTACTGGCGCGCGCGAGATCGCCATCCCGGAAAAGCGCCGCTGGGTAAACAAAAAGCGCCAGCTCTCCATCAAAGGCGCGCGCGGCAACAATCTGCGCAACGTCGATGCGGATATTCCGCTGGGCACATTCACCTGCGTCACCGGCGTTTCGGGCGGGGGCAAATCCACGCTGATCGTCGAAACGCTCTACAAAGCGGTCGCGCGCCAATGGCACGGCGCGGGCGACGCGCCGGCCGCGCACGATGCGATCCTCGGCCTCGAACACATCGACAAAATCATCGACATCGATCAAAGCCCGATCGGGCGCACGCCGCGCTCGAACCCCGCCACCTATACCGGCGCCTTCACGCCGATCCGCGATTGGTTCGCTGGGCTGCCGGAAGCGAAAGCGCGCGGCTATGGGCCGGGGCGGTTTTCGTTCAACGTCAAAGGCGGGCGCTGCGAAGCGTGCCAGGGCGACGGCGTCATCAAGATCGAGATGCACTTCCTGCCGGACGTGTACGTCACCTGCGATACGTGTGCGGGCAAGCGCTACAATCGCGAGACGCTGGAAATTCTCTATCGCGGCAAGTCGATCTCGGACGTGCTCGACATGACGGTGGAAGAAGGCGCAAACCTTTTCCACGCCGTGCCCTCGATCCGCGACAAGCTGGAAACACTAAAGCGCGTGGGCCTTGGCTACGTGCATATCGGCCAACAGGCGACGACGCTTTCGGGCGGGGAAGCCCAGCGCGTGAAGCTTTCTAAAGAGCTGTCCAAACGCGCCACCGGCCGCACGCTCTACATTCTCGACGAACCGACGACGGGGCTGCACTTCGAGGACGTGAAAAAGCTGCTCGAAGTGCTGCATGAGCTGGTCGATAACGGCAATTCGGTGCTGGTGATCGAGCATAATCTCGATGTGATCAAAACCGCCG
>DAOMPU010000415.1:0-2405 GCA_035444925.1 Terricaulis sp.
GGGCCGAGCGGCGCCTACGCCGAGCTGCACGCCGTGAATGAAACGCGCGCGGTGAAATTGCCGGAGGCGATCAGCTTCGATGTTGCGGCGTCCGCGCTGCTGAAAGGCGCCACCGCGCGTTATCTATTGCGCAAGACGTTTCGCGTGGAACGCGGGCATGTCGTGCTGATCCACGCGGCCGCCGGCGGCGTTGGGCAGATCGCGGTGCAATGGGCCAAGCATCTTGGCGCAACGGTGATCGCCAGTGCGGGCAGCGAAGCGAAGGCGCAGATCGCGCGCGAGCTTGGCGCCGATTATGTGCTCGTCACCGCGCGCGATGACATCGCCAAGCGCGTACGCGAGCTCACGAACGGCGAGGGCGTGCATGTCGTGTACGATGGTGTCGGCAAAGATACGTGGGAAGCTTCGCTCGATAGTTTGCGCCCGCTCGGCATGATGGTGAGCTACGGCAATGCGTCCGGCGCCGTGCCGCCGTTTTCACCCTTGCTGCTCTCGCAGAAAGGCGCGCTGTTTCTCACGCGGCCGACGCTGTTTCACTACGCGGCGACAGCTGAGCTGCTGGATGAAACGGCCGGCGATCTGTTCGACGTGATCATCAGCGGGGCGGTGAAAATCGCGCCGCCCGCGCGCTATCCGCTCGCGGACGCCGCGCGCGCGCACGCCGAGCTCGAAGCACGCAAAACCACCGGAAGCCTGGTGCTGACGCCTTGAGCGACGACATAAGCGACGAGGAGGTGGCGCGACTCGGGTGCTTGGGAGCCGCATCCGGCCTCGGTTGCGCCGTTCTTGCATTCGCGTTTATTGGCCCGGTGCTGGCTATAGTCGCGGTTTTGGGTTGGATATTTTTCGACTAGCGCTTAGACCACCGCCGCCGCGCGCTGATACGCGGGGCGCTGCGCCAGGGCGTCGTGATAGGCTTTGATGCGCGCGGGAATGTCGTTCTCGATGCCGGCGAATTTCGCGGCGGCGCAAATGTAAGACACCGAGATGTCCGCCGCGGTGAAGCGATCGGCCGCGACGTAGGGCTTGTCGCCTAGCTTGTCGGCGGTGAAATTCAGCCGTTTGATAATTGCGGATTTGAGATAATCCACCGTCCAATTCTGCTTCTGATCATCGGGCGCCATGTAGCGCGTGGCGACGACGGGGTTGCCGTACGCCGCCATGCCCGCTTCGCCGAACATCAGGAATTGCAGGTAGTCCGCGTAGCCCGGCTCGCCCGGCTTCACGTCGAGGTCTGTCGGCCCGAACTTGTTCATGATGTAGATCATCATGGCCACGGACTCGATCATGGTCACATCGCCATCCTGCATCGCCGGCACGGTGCGCAGGGGATTGGCGGCTTTGAATCCCTCGCTTGGCTTGAAGAACGAGGCCTCCGCCGTCTCGTACGGCACGCCCATTTCCTCGCACAGCCAAACCACGCGCAGCGAGCGCGAGCCTTGGGCGTGATAGATTTTCAGCATGCGTGCATCCTCCGTTGGCGTGCTGATTAGCATCCCGTCTCACGCCCAGCCACCCATTCCCGGATTGGCCGAAAGGCCAAGTCCGGGACCCATACGCGCCGCGCAAAAAAGAAGAGGCACGACCTTCGCCGCGCCTCCGACATTTGTGTTTATGGGTCCCGGGCTCGTCGCTTTGCGACGCCCCGGGAATAGGTGGTGCTAGTTGTTCATCGACTGGAAGAAGTCGTCGTTGTTTTTCGAGCCCTTGAGCTTGTCGAGCAGGAACTCGATCGCGTCTTGCGTGCCCATCGGCGAAAGGATGCGGCGCAGAACGTAGGTTTTCTGCAGGTGCTCCTTCGGGGTGATAAGCTCGTCCTTGCGGGTGCCGGATTTGAGCACGTCGATGGCCGGGAAGATGCGCCGGTCAGCGACCTTGCGGTCGAGCTGGAGCTCGGAATTGCCGGTGCCCTTGAACTCTTCGAAGATCACTTCGTCCATGCGGCTGCCGGTATCGATCAGCGCGGTGGCGATGATGGTGAGGCTGCCGCCTTCCTCGAGATTGCGCGCCGCGCCGAAGAAGCGCTTGGGGCGCTGCAGCGCGTTCGCGTCCACACCGCCCGTCAGCACCTTGCCGGAAGAGGGCACCACCGTGTTGTAGGCGCGGCCAAGCCGCGTGACGCTATCGAGCAGGATCACCACGTCCTTGCCGTGCTCAGCCAGGCGCTTGGCCTTCTCGATCACCATTTCAGCGACGGCGACGTGCCGCGTCGCCGGCTCGTCGAAGGTGGAGGAAACCACCTCGCCCTTTACGCTGCGCTGCATGTCGGTGACTTCCTCGGGGCGTTCGTCGATCAGCAGAACGATGAGAAACACCTCGGGGTGGTTGGCTTCGATCGCCTTGGCGATGTTCTGCATGATCACGGTTTTACCCGTGCGCGGCTGCGCCACGATCAGCGAACGCTG
>DAOMPU010000416.1:0-2401 GCA_035444925.1 Terricaulis sp.
GCGGGTGATCTCGCCCGCGTTCAGCCAATTGGCGTGATCGACGATGATGAGGCGCTGCGACACCACTTCGCGCACCACCGCAACGTGGCCGCGCGCGGACGTGTTGTAGCCACGCAGAACCAGAACGCCGCCCTCTTCGGGCGTGGACGAGGTTTCGTAGAGGCCGCGCGCCTGGCGCCACCAGGTATTCGCGTTGCCGTAAATCTCGACGCCGGATTCGTTGCGGGCGAACGGCACGCATTGCAGGCGCGCCTTGGGATCGTCCACGTACGCGGTCGGCTCATAAGCCTCATCGGCGGGGCGCTGGAATGCGCTCGGCGCCAAGGTGGCGTGCTGCGACGGCGGCTCGGCGGCGGCCGGATCGATCGCAAGATCCATCGCCAGCGGCGTCAGCGCTTCGGCCTCGCTGGCGCTCAAGCCCGCCCATGCGGCGGCGGCGGCCAGCAGAAGTACGCTACGGTTTGACATGTGCCCTGAAGCCCAGGCGGGCGTTTGCCCCAAACTGGCACACAGAAACGCGCGCCGGCGCTTAAAGAACACTTAAACGAACGGCGGCTCAAACAGAAAGATGGCCGTTTCTATGGTAAATACGTCGCACTTAGACTAGATATTGACCTATATTCTTCGTCATCTTCGTAAATTCATCTTTGTGGCGATCTCAACAATTCTTAACGGCGAATTCCTAACCTGTCATCGCCGTAAGCGCGAAGGGGTGGATGAAGCCCTCCACGCGATAAACCCGCCCGCCCCAATGGCCGCCCGGGATGTGCCAGACGCGGATCTGGCTCCAATCATTATGGGGCGACACATCCAGCACCGGCACGCCGAGGCTGATCTCGCCATTGTTGAGCCAATTGGCGTGATCGACCCGCAGGATGCGGGCGTCGATCACTTCGCGCACCACCGCCACGTGGCCGCGGCCGGGGCCGTAATAGCCCTCCACCACCAAAACCGCCCCTGAGGCCGGATAGGCCGAGCGCGGATAGCGCCCCTCGGCTTTGGCCCACCAGGTATTGGCGTCGCCATAGAGTTCGATGCCGCTTTCGCGGCGGGCGAAGGGCACGCATTGGAGGTTCGCGCGCGCATCGGCGATATGGGGCGGGGCGTTGGGATTGAAGGGCGGCGCGTCAGCCTGCACCGGCGCGCGCCCGCGCAGGCCCGGATAAACCGGGGCCGGCGTCGAGGCGCAGGCGGTCAAAGCCGCAGCCATCAGCCCAAGCGCGCAAGCGCGGGCCGCCCTCCCTTTGAGCAGCTTCTTCATAACGGAACCGATTTTACCGCCTTTGAGTGGAAGTCCGGTGAACGCGGCCTTGACCAATTGGCAATCAAAGGCCACCGGACCATCCATGTCGGCAAACCGCCCGCCCATTATCGTCCGCCCCTGTTTTCAGCAGGATCTTGAGTACGTGCAGCTGATCTATGCGCACCACGTGCTTTCGGGCGCGGGCACGTTCGAGATCGAGCCGCCGAGCCTGGAAACCATGACGGAGCGCTGGGGCGGGGTGGTCGCCAAGGGCTGGCCCTATGTAGTGGCCTCCCCGGCCAGCGATTTGAGCCGCGTGCTCGGCTTTGCCTACGCCGCCCAATTCAGGGACCGGGAGGCCTATGCCAAGACCTTCGAGGTCTCGGTTTATGTGGGGCCGACCACCCAGCGCCAGGGCGCGGGCGCGCTGATGCTGAGCGAAGTGCTGCACATGCTTAAGGCCGATGGCGCGCGTGAGGCGCTGGCGGTGATCGGCGATTCCTACAACGCCGCCTCGATCGGCCTGCACAAGAAGCTGGGCTTCAAGCATGTCGGCACGCTGAGCAATGTGGGCGAAAAATTTGGGCGCGAGCTCGATGTCGTGATCATGCAGCGCTCACTCGCGGCGCGTTGAGCGGCGGCGAAACGGTTTGTTAGGGAAGCTTACGACATTCTCATCCTATCAGGATGGAGGATCGCGATGGGCCTTTCAAAGCTCGTGGTCGCTGGCCTGGTGGGGATCGTAGCAATCGCGGCGAACGCCGCCTTCGCCCAAGAAACGCCCGCGCAAGTCGCGGCAGCGACAGGCGTCAGCTTCGCCGAACAAAACTCAGAACTCAGCTCAGACCGCTTTTCCGTGCAGATGCGCGAGGGCGGTGAGGCGCGTTTTAGCGGCCTTGCCCCGGTGCAGCGCCGCGCCAGCCGGGATGCGGCCCGCTATGAGGTGGCCGTGGTGGCCCGCGCCGGCGCGGGCTTTGACGTTTCGCTGAGCCAGCGCGCCAGCGTGGGCTTTAACGCCGCCGGCGACATGAACCGCGAAAGCCGGGCTTCCGAGCTGCGCCTCGGGCGCGGCCTGCGCGGCTTGCGCGAGGATACGCCCAGCCTGACGCCCACCTGGTATTTCTTCGCCGCCTCCGAGGATGAAGCGCTGATCTGGCG
>DAOMPU010000417.1:0-2393 GCA_035444925.1 Terricaulis sp.
TACATATCCTCCACTTGCGCGGCCGGCAGCGTGTAGCGGCCGGGCGTCACCGCGCGGGCGATGTAAGCGTACCGGAACGCCCCGCGCAGATCGGCGGAAGCGACGAAGCGATCGTCGCGCGCTTCCGCCACTTGCGTGCGCGTGATCTGCCCCACCCACGCGAACGCGCCGTCGCGACGTGAGCCGTCCCAGCGGGTTTCGCCGACGCCATCCTCCGGGTTCAGCACGGTTTCGATCTCAAGCCCCGCGGGCAAGAGATCGACCAGCACCGTCGGGTACGTGCGCGCGCCTTCCGGCTGGCCGGAAATCACCACCACGACGCGATCGCCCTGGCGCACATTGGCGAGGTCAACGCTCGTCCCATCCATACGATAGACGTTCTTGTTGATCGAATAGCCCGCGCTCATCGCTGGGGGCGCTTCAATCGGCGCGCCGGAGGTTTGCAGCGTGCGCCACACCGGCCCGCGCGCGGCGTTGGCGAACACCATGCCCTGCGCCAGCCGGCGCGCATCCGCCATCACGCGGCGCTCGCTCATGGCTTCGCCGTTGAGCGTGACATTCACCGGGCCCGCACGCTCAAGCAGCGCGTTGGCCGCCAGCAGCAATTGCACTTGCTCCTGCGTCATCAGGCGCCCCGCATCGGGCGCGTCACGCTCAAGCCGCCGGCGGAGGCGATCGACCAGCTCGGTCTCGCCGGCTTCGGCCGCGAGCGCGAGCACGCCGGCCACATCGCGCAACGGAGACTGATACCAGTCGCCGCTGTTGCGATAGCCGAGCGCGCGCTCGGCCAGGCGGAACGCATTGCGTGACCGCGCCCGATCGCCGAGATGGAAGAGCGCGGCGCCAATGTGCGCCCGCGCCAAAGGCGAAGGCTCATTGGCGAGGCGCGCGTCATGGAAATAGCGCAGCTGGCCGATATCGGCCTGCCCGCCCTTGGCCAGCACGTAGAGCGCATACGCCGCCGCGCGCGAGCGCAACAGCTCGTTGGAATCGTTGGAGCCCGGCCAGCGGTACGTCTCGAACTGATAATTCACGCCGCCAAAATCGGTGAGGCGCGCCACGCGGCGCAGGCCCGCATAAGCTTGCTCCAGCGGCTGGCGCGGCACGGCGTAGCCGGCGCGTTGCGCACGCTGCAGGAAATCGACCGCATAGGCGCCGATCCAGGGCGAAGCATAGCCATCGCCCGCGCGCCAGAGGCCGATCGCGCCGTCCGGCGATTGGCGATCGAGCAGCTGCGTGGCCACTTCCTGAATGCGGCGCGCAATGCGCGGATCGCTTTGCCGCCCCGCCTCGCTGGCGAGCGTGTTGTAATAAAGCAGCGGCAGCGCCGTGGAGACGATCTGCTCGGTGCAGCCATAGGGATAGCGGTGCAGCTCATCCAGCAGCGGCGCGGGGTCCAGTCCCGCGAGGTTGGAGAACGAGATCAGCGCCTGCCCGTCTGCGCGGAAGCGCGAAAGCGCATTCGCCGGCGCGCGCCAGGAGGCGCCCGCATTGATCGGCGCGGTTTCCGTGACCGTAATCGGCAGATAGGGCGCGCGCGACTGGATGTCGTACGTGCGCGAGATCGCGGTGAAGCCTTGCGGGCCTTCGATCCGCAGCGCGATTTGCCCCACGCCCAGCGGGCCGCCGGTGATCGGGATCAGCGCGGTTTGCCGCTGCCCGCGATTGAGCGAGAAGCGGCGCGGCTCCGCCGCGATCTGCGCGGTTTCCGAACCGGAGACCGTGACCGTGTACGTGCCGGGCGGGCCCTCGACGTTATCGATATTGAGCGCGCCTTGCGCTTCATCGCCGGGGGCAACGAAGCGCGGCAAGATCAACTCCGCCACCACCGGATCGCGCACGATGATCTGCTCGGCATCCTGGCCCAGCGCGCTATCGCTCCAGGCCACGGCCATGAGGCGCAGCGTGCCGTTGAAGTCCGGGATGTCGAGCGGGATCATCACCCGCCCGCCACGCACCTCCACGATGTCGGAGACCAGCGCCACGGTGCGCGTGGGCACCACGGTGAGGCCTTCGCCGCCCAGACTATCGCCGCCTTGGCGTGCGGTCGCCGGCGCGCCCATGTTCGGGTTGAGCAGGCGCCCGTAATCGTCGCGCACCTCAACGCCGAGTGCGCGGCGGCCGAAGAAATATTCGGTCGGGTTCGGGCTTTGGTAGCGCGTGAGGCCGAGGATGCCTTCGTCCACCATGGCTATGGCGACACGCACACGCTCCCCGCCCGGCGCATTGCGCACCGTGACCGGAACTTCCACGCGCGTGTTGGGCCGCACATTGCGCAAGCCTTCGCCGGCGGCGACTTCGAGCGTGCGATTGGCCATATCGACCGGCACGTAGGCCACGCCAATCGCGCGGCGCGGCACCGGCAAGTTCACCGGATCGCGCGGCGTCATCAC
>DAOMPU010000418.1:0-2392 GCA_035444925.1 Terricaulis sp.
ATGAGGTTTTCAGCCGTGTTGCCCTTGCGGCGCGCGGCTTCCTCATAGGTCTTGCGGAACTGCTTTTCGGTGATGTTGCCGTAGTAAAGGCGCAACTTCTGCTTGGCGACCAGCTGGAGGCCGAAGTCAGAGGTTTTGCCCTTGCGGCGCTGGCCGTGCTGGCCGGGGCCGTAGGAGCGCTTGTTCACGGGCGATTTCGGACGGCCCCAGAGGTTCTGGCCGAAACGGCGGTCCGATTTGTATTTGGCTTGGATACGCTTCGTCATGCGCGATTGCGCCTTCTTCCGTGACGGGGCCCGGCGCCCTCCCAATGAGGCCGCGACTGCCCTGGCGGTTCGCCCGTCGTCCAGTATCGCTTCCGCGCCCGGAACGAGCCTGGGCTGCGGAAAGCGGGGCTTTTGAGGGAAAGCCCCCGGCAAGTCAACCCGGCGCGGGCGGCGGGCGTTGCTGGCTCAGCTGGTCATAAACGACGCGCCAGCCTTCCGGCTGGAGCTGCCAGATGCGGGCGAACAGCCCCTCCGCGCCCTCGCCCAGCACCATGACCATATCGCCCGCCGCCGACGCCTCGATCCGCGCGATCGCGTAGCCGGCGCTCAGCGGCGGCTCGGCCGGCGCGCCTAGCGCGCGCGGCTGGCGGGTGCGAAAACGCTGCGCCTGCGGCGCGTACGCCAGCGCCCCTTCCGCCTCCAGCGCCCGCACCACCGCGATCGCCGCATCGGGAGAGCCAAGCCCGGCGCGCGCCACCGGCAGCGAAGGCACGTCCGCCGCGTGCTGCGCGATCAGCGCCGGCGCCTCGATCGGGCCGACGCCGCCGTCATAGATCCACTTCCAGGCGCCATCGCTTTGCCGGCGCCATACGGTGAAATAGTGCCCGCGCGGGGTGCGTGCTTCATCAAAGCTGACCGGCCCGGTGGTGAAGCCAAACTCGCCCGAAACGGCCATGCCGGCGAACGCCGGCCACCATTGCAGATTGCGATTGCCGTCATCCGGCGTCTCGGCCAGCGCGGCCTGTGCGTTCGGATAGCCAGGCTGGCCCAGCATCGCATCGGCGCTCGCATACGCGCGAAACGCCGGTACCCAGCCGATTTCAGCCGCGCGCGCGGCGAACGCACGCTCGGCGGCGATTACCACATCGGCGCTGGCCGTGGGCTGAGACGGGCCGTTTGCGCAAGCGGCCAATGCAATCGCAAGCAGTAAGGGCTTCATGGCGCAAGCACGGCGCGGGCGCGGCCCGGCGGTCAACCCACGCGCGATAATGCGCCCGCGCGCCACGATAGGCAGCAAGCTTAACCGTTCAGCAAGGGGCTTTGCGCACAGGCTAGCGCGGAGGAAAAAATCAGTGCCCGCCGCGCTGCGCCATAACGAGACGCTTGAACTCAACCTGGTCGAGTACCGGGGCGCGGTGACTTTGGCCGAACTCAAGGCGCTGGCCGCCTTCATGGCGCACAATCCCGAGCACATGCAGCGCGATACGCTGGCGATCATCCAGCCCGGCTGCGATTTCGCCGCCATCCCGCTTTCGGAACTCGACGCGCTGTTCGCCTATTACGCCAAATTATTCGCGCCGCTGAACCTGCAGATTATGCGCCGCGCCGCCTGGGTGTGCCGCAGCGCCGCGGCCAAAGCCCATCTGGCCCACTGGCTGAGCGGCGATATGCGCAGGCGCATGTTCAGCACCGTACGCGCATTCGACACGGTCGCTGAAGGCGCCGACTGGCTGCTCTTGAGCCCTGGCGATCTGGCGCTGATTGAAAGCGGCCAAGGCTTCGACGAAATCGCCCGCTTTACCGCGAGCGCTCCGGCCCGCTGACATGACGCTCTGCTTCAAACACAATGCGCAATTGGAGCTCAACCGCATCGAATATAGCGGCGTGCTTGCACCCGAGGAATTGTACGCCCACGCGCGCTTTCGCGGCGCCCACGGCCAATGGCTCAACTACGACCATCTGAATCTGGTCTTGCCCGGCGCCGACGCAAGCCAACTCTCAAACACGATGCTCGACGCGATCTACGCGCAGCATCAGGCGCTGTTCCAAACCGAGAAGCTGCTGATCCTGCGCCGCTCGGCCTGGGTGTGCCAAAGCGCGGCGGCGATGGACGCGCTGCGCTATTGGCTCGGCGATCGCTTCACCAAACCGCGCGCCTATACGGATGTGCGCCTGTTTGAAACCATCGAGGACGCCTGCGATTGGCTGCTCCTGCAAGGGCACGAAAAAACCCTCGCCGTGCGGGGCGAGGGCTTTGAGGAAATCGCGCGCTTCACGGCGCCGCTAATTGCTGCGTAAACTGCCCTATTCGGGATTGCTGTCCAACTCGTATTGGCTTTGCAGATAATTCTGCAGGCCCATCTGATCGAGATTGGCGAGCTGGGTTTCGAGGAAGTCGATGTGCT
>DAOMPU010000419.1:0-2369 GCA_035444925.1 Terricaulis sp.
GAGCGGGGGCCGGAACATTATTTGACCGTGCGGACGGGGTTTAATAATCTGGCGCGGGGTTGAACGACATGGCGCGCACGCAAGCGGCGGATTACGATCAACGGCGCGCCGATATCGTCGCGCACGCCGCGCGGCTTTACGCCAAGCACGGCTTTTTGGGCGCCTCCGTCGCCGATCTCGCCATGGCGTGCGACGTGTCGAAATCGGCCATCTATCATTATTATCCCTCGAAAGAGGACATCCTCTACGACGTGATGATCTCGCACGTGCGTGCGCTTGAGGAAGCCGCTGCGAATGCGATGGCGCATGAAGGCACGCCGGAAGATAAGCTGCGCCTGCTCGCGCGGCATTTCATGGCGCTTTATATGGGCGCGGCGGATCGGCACAAAGTGCTGCTCAACGATCTCGATCATCTGCCCAAGGCGCGCCGGGCCGAGATCGTCGCCGTGCAGCGCGGGCTGATCGACGCGGTGCGCAAGCTGCTGGCCGAGATCGCGCCGGGCCTTCGAAAGAAGAGCGGCGAAAGCTTCGCCGCCGCGATGATTTTCTTCGGCGCGATCAACTGGACGCACACCTGGTTTGACGCCAAAGGCCCGGTGAGCGCCGAGCGCCTGGCGGATATGGCCGTGGATTTGACTTTGGGCGGCTTGGCGAAAGCCGCGCCTTAATCTTGGACCGCCGGCGCCCTCGCCTGCATGCGCGACATCAGCCAGATTGGAGCGCGAGGCCCCGCCTCGCATGCGCGCCAGGGGGCGCGCGCTCCGCCTTGCAAAGGCTGCCGCATGCCGGCGAGGGCGCCGGCGGTCCATATTTTAAATGTCGTAGCTCAGCGCCACGCCCTCGCTCACGGGCGTTGCCTGGCACGTAAGCACGTAGCCTTCCGCCACCTCCTCGGCCGAGAGCCCGTAATTCACTTTCATCTGCACGTCGCCCGCAATCACTTTGGCGCGGCAGGTGGCGCAGACGCCGCCCTTGCACGCAAAGGGCGCGGGCAGGCCCGCGGCGCGCACATTGTCGAGGATCGAATGGTTGGCCGGATCGAACGTCACGCTCATACGCCGGCCGTTCAGCGTCACGCTCATCTTGAGGTCCGCCGCTTTTTCCTCCAGCGCGCGCGCGGCGGCGGCTTGCGCGGCCGAGAGCGGCCCGGTGGTGAAGCGCTCGATCAGGATGCGGGATTTTTCGATGTTGCGCGCGTCGAGCGCTTCTTCGATCGCATCCATCATCGGGCCGGGGCCGCAGATGAAATAGGCGTCCGCATTCGCGGGCGCGAGCTTGGCCAATGCTTCTTCCGCCTTGGCGCGGTCCAGCCGGCCATTGAACAGCTCGATTTCCTCTTCCTCGTCCTCGAGGAAATGGAAAACCGAGAGCCGGTCGATATAGCGATCCTTCAGCGCGGCGATTTCTTCCAGAAACATGATGCCGGCGGAAACGCGGTTGCCGTAAAACAGCGTGAAGCGCGAACGCGGCTCCAATTCCAACGCCGTTTTCAGCAGCGAAAGCACCGGCGTAATGCCCGAGCCGCCGGCGAAGCCCACATATTCGCGCTTGGAATCTGGCGCGAACGTCCAGCAGAAGCTGCCGTGCGGCGCCATCACCTCAATTTCATCGCCCGGCTTCAGTTCATCGTTCACCCAGCCGGAAAACACCCCGCCCGCGATCTTCTTGACGCCGATTTTCAGCACGCCCTCGCTAGGGCTGACGCAGACGGAATAATTGCGCCGCACTTCCTCGCCGCCAAAATCGCGACGGAAGGTCAGGTGCTGGCCGGCCTTGAAGGCGAACGCCGCGCGCAAGCTTTCCGGCAGCTCAAAGCGCACCGAAACCGCATCCGGCGTTTCGCGCTTTACCTCGGCGACGCGTAGCGTGTGAAAATCGTGGCTCATCTTAGTGGCACTTGAAACGGTCAAACGGCTCGGCGCACGCCTTGCAGCGCCACAGCGCCTTGCAGGGCGTGGAGCCGAAGCGGGAAATTTCTTCCGTATTGGCCGAGCCGCAGCGCGGGCATTCGGCCAAGGTTTCGTTTTTTAGCGATGCAGCAGCCGCGCCTTTGGGCGGGGGCGCGATGCCATAAGCGCGCAGCTTTTCGCGGCCCGCGTCGCTGATCCAATCGGTGGACCAGGGCGGGGAGAGCGCGGTTTCGATCGCGACATGCGCAAAGCCATGCGCATCCAGCGCGGCGCGGATGCTCTGCTCAATCGCCAGCGTGGCCGGGCAGCCGGTGTAGGTGGGCGTGATGATGACACGGTCGGCGCCGATCTCGCGCACGATGCCAAGATCGAGCACGGAAACAGCAGGGATTTCCGGATCGGGCACGTCGGCGAGGATGCGCCGAATTTCTTGGACCGCCGGCGTCTCGCCGGCCAGCG
>DAOMPU010000420.1:0-2361 GCA_035444925.1 Terricaulis sp.
GCAGCGACCTCTCCCCCTCGCGGGGGAGAGGTGAGAGGTTCACGCCAAGCTCTTATGCAGCGCCGCCGCCGCCAGTGTTTCAGCAAGCCGGCTCATGTCCGCGCGCACGCGCGTAAAGCCCTTGGTGCGCTCGAGCGTGCGTTCATCCAAATAAAGCGCGCGGTTGATTTCGATTTGCAGCGCGTGTGCGTGCGCGGCGGGGCGGCCGTAAGTTTGCGTGGTGTGGCCTCCGGCGAAGGGCGCGTTGCGGGCTACGCGATAGCCCAAGCGGCGCAAACTCGCTTCCGCCAGCGCCGTCACCGAAGGGTGGCACGAGGCGCCGAAGCGATCGCCCAGCACGATGTCGGGCTGATGCGCGCCGCGCGCGCTCGACGGCATGGAATGGCAATCGATCAGCACGGCGCAGCCGAATTGCGCTTTGGTTTCCGCCATCAGGTTCGAGAGCATCGCATGATAAGGCGCGTGGATCGCCGCGATGCGCCGATCCGCGTCCGCCACGCTGAGCTTCTGGCGATAGATCACCTGGCCGTCGCCGCAGATGCGCGGAATGGCGCCGAGGCCCGCCTGCACGCGCGCCGAGCCCGCGAGCACGTTGGGCGGGCGCTGCTCGAACATTTCCGGGTCAAGCTCCGCGGGATCGCGGTTGAGATCAAGATAAGCGCGCGCAATGGTTGCCGAAAGCACGCAGGCGCCGTGCGCGGCCGCGCCGGCGAACAGCTCGTCCACGTACGCGTCTTCCGAGCGCCGCAGGCTGAGCAGGCCCACGCGCGTATTGGCCAGAAGATCCGCCGGGTAGCGGCGCCCGCTGTGCGGGGAGGCGAAAATCAGCGGTGCGGCGCGGCGCAGCGGCTCGATCAGCACGAAGGGCGGTTCGACGGCGTGGCCGGCGCCCGTATCGGGCGCGCTGGCCTCTACGCCTAAAGGCGCTGCGCCCTGGCCGTGATCGCCTATGTCCATGGCGCCATTGTTCGCTGCGCGGCGAGGGGCGTCAATATTTACACATGTGAAGGGCGCCTTCAGCGGCTCTTTACCTGCCTTATGTTAGGGGCTAGCGCTTGGATCAGGGGCCGGTTTGCCGGAGCGGGACGTAAATGGCGCGCATCCTCTTAGCGGAAGACGATGACTCGCTCCGGGCTTTCCTGGTGACGAGCCTTAACCGCGCCGGCCATGAAGTGACCGCGCACGGCGATGGCGATAGCGCCTGGGAGGCGCTTGAGCATTCCAGCTACGATCTCTTGCTCACCGACATCGTGATGCCGGGCCTTGACGGGATCGAGCTCGCGCGCCGCGGCGCGGAGGCCGATCCGGCCATGAAGATCGTGTTCATCACCGGCTTCGCCGCGGTAGCGCTCTCGGCGCAAAGCCAGGCGCCCAAGGATGCGAAAGTGCTGTCCAAGCCTTTCCACCTGAAAGACCTCGTGGTCGAAATCGAACGCGTGATCGCGGCGGCTTAATCGGCGCGCTTTAGTCCGCCCACGCCCGCAGCAGATTGTTGCGCACGCCTTCCAGGCGCATGCGGTTTTCCCAGCGCATCTTGTTGCCTTCCTGCGCCGCCACTTCGTTGAGCTGGTACAGCGTTTCACGCTGCACCGGATCGCGCAGCAGGCTTTGGATAAAGGTGATCGCCACCAGGCGCTGGCCGGCGCGCACGGGCACGACTTCGTGCAGCGTGGTGGAGGGATAAAACACCGCATCGCCGGGATTGAGCTTGAAACTAGTGGTGCGCGTGCCTTGCGTGATCGCCAGCTCGCCGCCGTCATAGCTTTCCGGCGGGGCCAGAAACACGGTGGCGGAAATGTCCGAGCGCAGCGGCGCGGCGCCCGCCGGCATGAAGGCGGCGTCGTAATGGGCGCCATATTTCATCCCGGGCGCGTAGCGCGCCAGCAGCGGCGGGGCGATGATTTTGGGGAAGGCGTAATCGCGGAACTCGCGGCAGCGCAGCAGGGCGGCGCTGATGGCGGCGGCGGCTTCGCCCGCCAGCGGGTGCTGCTGATCGGCCTGGAGGTTCTGCTTGGTCTCGTTGGCGGGGTTGGAGATGCGCCCGTCCACGAACGCGACCTGGCCCGCGATGGCTTGAAGGCGCGCGGTTTCCTGCGGCGTCAGCACGCCCCTGACTTCTAAAAACATGGCTTCCTCGTCGCCGGCAGGCTTAACAAGCGCCCCCGGGGCGGACAATGCGGCGCCGGGGCCGGGTCTGGCGGGGGCTGAGCCCTGAAGGGGCGGCCGGCTAGGCGCCCGATCGGGGCGGCCCGGCGGCCTTGCTTTCGCCCGCGCGCCTCCGCTATAGCGGCTCACCCAAACGGTTCGGGCGCGTAGCTCAGCGGGAGAGCACTACGTTGACATCGTAGGGGTCACAGGTTC
>DAOMPU010000421.1:0-2330 GCA_035444925.1 Terricaulis sp.
TTTTGGGCGCGGAGGATCGCATGATCGCCGCCGGCTATCGCATGCACGAAGCGCGCGCCGCACTGCTGCCGCGCCTGACGCTGACTGGCTCCGCAGGCTCCACTGGCGCGGCGCTCAACCAGATCGACGACAGCGCCAACATGATCTCCAACCTGATCGCCGGCATCACCATGCCGATCTTCCAGGGCGGTGCGCTGGTCTCGGAAGTGCACGCCTCCGCCGCAGATCGGCGCGCGGCGGCGGCCGATTACGTGCGCACCGCTTTGGCCGCCTGGCGCGAAGTGGAAGCCGCCATCAGCGCCGATCAAAGCCTTGAAGTGCGCGAGCGCGAATTCAACATCGCCGCCGATGAAGCGCGCGAAGCCCAAGAGCTGGCCGAGCGCGAATATGCGCGCGGCGTGGCCACGCTGTTTGAACTGATCGACGCCTACACCCGCCGCATCGACGCCGAGCGCGGCCTCATCTCCGCGCGCTCGGCGCGTGTTTCCAATCGCATCGCCTATCATGTGGCCCTTGGCGGGGGCGCAAGAACTGGCGGCATCGACGCCCGCAGGGGAGCCGCGCAATGAACAAGATGGATCTCAACATGCAGACGCAGGTTGTTGAAGACGGCGAGCGCCAAGGGCTCTGGGCCAAGGTCAAGCGCGTGCTGATTTTCGCCGCGCCCCTGGTGGTGATCATCGGGGCGGCGGTGCTGCTGTTCGCGATGGGCGCGGCCGCGCCCAAGCCGAAGGAAAAAGAAGGCGGCCCCAACGCGCCGGCGGTGCAATTCGCCGTCGCGCATGCGCGCCCCACCACGATCGCGATTTCCGTGCAAGGCGAAGCGCGTCCGCGCTTTGAAGCCGCGCTCGCCGCGCAAGTGGCCGGCCGCATCGTCTGGGTGAGCCCCAAATTCGCCGAAGGCGGCGCGTTCAATCAAGGCGAAGCGATCGCCCGCATCGATGCGGCCGATTATCAGCTCGCCGTCACCCGCGCCCGCGCGCAGGTGGCGCAAGCGGAAGAAGCCTTGGTGCGCGAAGAAGCTGAAGGCGAGCTGGCGCGCCAGGATTGGGCCGCGCTTGGCCGCGGCGATCCGCCCCCGCTCGCGGTGCGTGAGCCGCAATTGGCGCAAGCGCGCGCCGCACTGGCCGCCGCGCAAGCGGGCCTGCGCTCGGCTGAGCTTGATCTTTCGCGCACCGCGATCACCGCGCCCTTCACCGGGCGCCTGCGCGAGCGGCGCGCCAATGTGGGCGATTATGTCGGCCCCGGCTCGCCGGTGGCGGTGATGTTCTCGACCGACACGATGGAAATCCGCGTGCCGCTGACCGACGCCGATCTGGCTTCGCTGCGCACGCCGGTGGGCTTCGCCGCGACCAGCGCCAACGCCGGCCCGGCCGCGCACGTCAACATCCTGATGGGCGGGCGCATCCTCACCTGGGAAGGGCGCCTGGTGCGCACGGAAGCGGCCGTCGATGCGCGCACGCGGCTGATCTACGGCATCGTGGAAGTGCGCGATCCGTTCAATGCGCGCCACGCCGCGCCGCTCGCCCCCGGCATGTTCGTGACCGTGCGCCTGGAAGGGCACACGCGCGAAACGCTGGTGGCCGCGCCGCGTAGCGCGCTGAAGCGCAATGAATTCGTGTACGTGGTCACGCCCGACAACACGATCGACGTGCGCCAGCTGCGCCCGGCGCAAACCACGGCTGACGAAGTGCTGTTCCGCGAAGGCGTCGCCGACGGCGAGCGCGTCGTCGTTTCGGTGCTTACGTCGCCGCGCCAAGGCATGGCGGTGACGCCGATCGACCGCGCCGGCGATGCGGAGGCCACGGCCGCCGAAGCGCCGGCGGCGGGCGAAGAGAAACTTGAGATTCGCGACTAACGCAAAGCCGCGCGCCATAGCGCGGCTTGGAGACTGAGCCATGTTGAAGGGCCTCGTCGCCTGGTGGGGACGCAACCCCGTCGCCGGCAATCTGCTGATGCTGTTCTGCGTCATCGCCGGCTGGATGTCGTTCAACCGGATGGAGAAGGAATTCTTCCCCGCCGGCGCCGGCAACGCCGTGTTCGTGCAGGCCATCTGGCCGGGCGCGAGCCCAGAGGACATGGAAAGCCAGGTCATCGTCCGCATCGAGGAGGTGACCGCCGATCTCGACAACGTCGATTGGGTGCGCTCGCGCTCGATGGAAAGCTCGGGCTGGGTGAACATCGCCATCGACCCGGGCGTCGATGTTGACACCATGGCCGATGAAGTGCGCGCGCGCGTGGCCGGCATCTCCGGCCTGCCCGCCGGCATGGAGCCAATCCAGGTGCGCCGCCAAGTGGGCCGCAATTGGTCGATCATCCTGGGCGTGCAC
>DAOMPU010000422.1:0-2320 GCA_035444925.1 Terricaulis sp.
TTGGTGACGAGATTGCCGCTCCACGAATGCGCCAGCTCGTGCGCGATCACGTTGTTGAGGCTCTTATCGCCGGCCAACAGCGTCGGCGTCGCAAAGGTGAGGCGCGGGTTTTCCATGCCGCCGAACGGGAAGGACGCCGGCAGCATCAGCACGTCATAGCGCCCCCAGCGATAGGCGCCGTAAAGCGCCTCCGCCACGCGCACCATTTGCGGCATGTCGTCGAACTCGCGCGCGGCGATATCGGCCACGCTGGGCTCGGCCCACACGCCGGTGACGCCGCCCGTATCGCGATGCGTCAGCTCGCCGATGGCGAGCGCGATCAGATAGCCAGGAATGCGTTGCGGCATGCGGAAGCGGAACGCGCGCTGGCCCGGCCCTGCGGCCTCGCCCTGCGGCGTCAGCATTTCCGCGCTCATCACCGCCGTCAGCCCTTCGGGCGCGACGATGCGCGCGTCGTAGGTGATGCGCACGCCGGGCGTGTCCTGCATTGGAATCCAGGTGCGGTTGAGGATCGATTGGCCTTGGCTGAACAGGAAGGGCTTTCCGCTCGCGGTTTGTGCAGGCGCCAGCCATTGCAGCGAGGCCGCCTCCGGCCCGCTTTGATAGGCGATGGTGATACTCTCCACGCCTGGGCCGATCGCGATTGTGAGCGGCGCGCCGTGGCGGCCATTGTGCGCGCCGAGGCGCCATTCGGCGTCGCCCAGGTTGGTGCGCACCGAAGCGATCTCAAGCTGCAGCGTATCCAGCACGATCTCGCGCGCATCCGGCTTGGCCGCGATCGAAAGCGTGCAGGCGCCGGCCATCAGCTTGCGTTCGAAATCGGCCGTCAGGTCCAGCGAGACGTGCGTCACGCGCGCTTCGTTGGGGCGGGCATAGCTGTCCGGATCGGCCGGCAGCGCCGCCAGCGGATCGAGCGGCGCGCCCGTTGTGGCGCATGCGCCCAAGGCGGGCGCGGCGATGGCGGTGGCGAGCAAGGTGCGGCGCAGCATGAAGTTTCCCCTCCCAAATCAGCGCGCGCACAAAACCGCCCGGAGCGCCTTCGCGCAAGGGCGCGTCCGTCGCATATTACAGTGCCCGCGGTCACAGGTTCCGCACTCGGCCCGCGGCTACGTGCAATTCCGCGCCAAGGAGGGCGCGTTTGAATGAACCCGAACAAAGCGCTGTGGGAGAAAGGTGATTTCACCCGGCTGGCCGCGACCATGCGTGAAAGCGGCGATGCGCTGGCCGCGAGCCTCAACATCAAACCCGGCATGAAAGTGCTCGATCTCGGCTGCGGCGACGGCACCACCGCCATTCCGCAAGCGAAGCTCGGCGCCGACGTGCTGGGCGTGGACATCGCGGCCAATCTCGTCGCCGCCGGCAATCGCCGCGCCGCCGAGCTGGGCTTGAACAACATCCGCTTTCAGGAGGGCGATGCGTCCAATCTCGAAGGCGTCGCGGACGCCAGCTTCGATCTCGTCGTCTCGATCTTCGGGGCGATGTTTGCGCCGAAGCCGTATGACGTCGCCAAGGAGATGGTGCGCGTGGCCAAGCCTGGCGGGCGCATCGTGATGGGCAATTGGATTCCCAATGATCCCACGCTCGTCGCGCAAATCCTGAAAATCTCCAGCGCCTATTCGCCGCCGCCCCCGGAGGGCTTCGTCAGCCCGATGCTGTGGGGCGTGGAGGATGAAGTGCGCAAGCGCTTCGAAGCGGCGGGCGCAAGCGATGTTTCCTTCGCGCGCGAAACATACACGTTCAACTATCCGGGCGCGCCGAGCGGCTTCGTCAACGAATTCCGCACCTATTACGGTCCGACCATGAACGCATTCGAGGCCGCGGAGAAAAGCGGCAAAGCCGAGGCGCTGCGCCAGGAACTCGAAACCCTGTTCGCCGCGCAAAACAAAAGCGCGAACGCCACCAGCATCCCCGCCACGTTCTTGCGCGTGACGGTGAACCTCTAGCGGCGAGGTTGGGGCGCGTCGGCGCGCGCTCCAGCCTAGCTATCCTTGGGCTTCATCACGCCGGAGAAGGTCAGCACCGCGAGCGCGGCGAGGATAGCGCCGAGGATGGCGTAGAGCGCGTGCGCCCAGCGCCACAGCGCCAGCCCTTCGAACAAGCGCCAATCGCTTTGCGCGCTCACTTCCATGCCCGGGCTCAAATCCGCGCGCGCGGTGCGCCCGGGCGCGCAGGCGCTTTGCTGGCCAAGATCAATTAGCGGCAGCGCCACGTCGATCGCATAAAGCGCCGGCTCGATCGCGCCATTGCACTGGCGCCCTTCAGGCGTCACCAGCGCGCCCTGCGCGTTCATCGCCAGCACGCCGAACACGCCAAGCGCCAG
>DAOMPU010000423.1:0-2310 GCA_035444925.1 Terricaulis sp.
GGAGCTCAAGCGCGACATCGGCGCCATTGGCGCGGCGTTTATCGCGCTGAACGGCATCGTGGGCGCTGGCATCTTCGCCATGCCGCAGGCGCTGGTAGATGGCGCGGGCGCGGCGAGCGCGTATCTGATTTTGATTTTCGGCGCGGCGATGGTGTTCGTGGCGCTGGTGTTCGCCGAGCTTGCGGGGCGCTTTGACGGCGCGGGCGGGCCGGTGCTTTACGCGGACGCCGCGTTTGGGCGCTTCGCCGGCTTTCAGGCCGGCTGGCTTTTCTTTCTCGCGCGCGCGGCGGCGATCGGCGCCAATACGAATGCGTTTCTCACCTATCTCGCCGTTTTCGCGCCGGGCGTGGATCAGGGCGCGGCGCGCCTCGCGGTGATCGGCGCGCTGATGGCGCTGCTGATCGCGATCAATATCGCCGGGATTAAAGGCGCGGTGCGCGCGCTCAACGCGGTGACGGTGCTGAAGCTTTTGCCTTTGGCGGTGCTGGTGGTCTGGGGCTTGAGCGCGTACGCGGGCTCGATCCCCGCGCCGGCGGCGCCCACGTTCGGCCAGGCGGAAAGCGTGGGGCTTTTGCTGCTTTACGCGTTCGTGGGCTTTGAGATCGCCACCATCACGGCGGGCGAAACCGCCGACGCCAAAAAGCGCGTGCCGCGCGCTCTGGTCGGCACGATCGCGGCGATGACGCTGCTGTATTTCCTGGTGCAGCTCTCCTACCTCGCCATCATGCAGGGCGAAGCGCCTGAGGGCGCGGCGCTGAGTGCGGCGGCGCAAATTCTCGCCGGCCCGGTGGGGGCGGCGGCGATCACGCTGGCGGCGCTGATTTCCATCGGCGGCAATCTGTTCGCCGGCATGATCACCACCCCGCGCGTGACCTATGCGCTGGCTGAAGAGCAATCGCTGCCGCGCTGGTTCGGCGCGCTGAACGCGCGCTTTGCGACGCCGGCGAACTCAATTCTGTTTTTTGGCCTGGCGGTGGGCGCGCTGGCGATGAGTGGGGCGTTCGTGTGGCTGGCGGTGATGTCGGCGCTGGCGCGGATGGTGATTTATCTCATCTGCACCGGGGCCCTGGTGAAGCTGCGCCGGGGCGATCCTGCGCCGTCGGGGGCGGCCCGCTGGCTGCGTTGGTCGGCGCCGGCGCTGGCGGCGGGGCTTTGTGTTTGGGCCATGGCGCAGGCCGATGGGCGCGCCTGGGCCTTCCTTTTGGGCTTCGCCGCCCTGGGCGCTGGCCTTTACGTGCTGGCGCGGTGGCGCGCGGGCAAAGCATCGCCTATCTAGGCGCCGATTGTTTGAGACTTTGAAGGACTATCCGCATGCGCGCTGAAATCGCCGCCCTGGCCGAACAGATCGAAACCGCCGTGACGCTGCTGCGGAGGCGTCTTTGACTGGGATCAAGCCCAGGTCCGTCTCGATGAATTGAATGCGCTGTCCGAGCGCGCGGATTTTTGGAACGATTCCGAAAAAGCGCAGAAGCTCATGCGTGAGCGCAACAAGCTCGACGCGGCGATGAGCGCCATCCTCTCGATGGAGCGCGATCTGAAAGACAATCTCGACCTCGCCGAAATGGCCGAGGCCGAAGGCGACAGCGCGCTGGTGGATGAAGCGCAAGCGACGCTGAAAGCGGTGCAAGGGCGCGCCGCCAAGGCCGAGCTGGAAGCGCTGCTCTCGGGCGAAGCAGACAGCAACGACGCTTACATCGAAATCAATTCCGGCGCAGGCGGCACCGAGAGCCAGGATTGGGCCTCCATGCTGCTGCGCATGTATGCGCGCTGGGCCAATGCGCGCGGCTTCAAGGTGGAAGAGCTGGAGTATCAGGGCGGCGACACGGCTGGCATTAAGTCCGCAACGCTTCTTGTGCAGGGCGATAACGCCTATGGCTGGCTCAAAACGGAAGCGGGCGTGCATCGCCTGGTGCGGATTTCGCCGTACGATTCCAACGCGCGCCGGCATACTTCGTTTGCGAGCGTTTGGGTGTATCCCAAGATCGACGACACGATCGAGATCGAGATCAACGAAAAAGACGTGCGCGTGGATACGTATCGCTCCTCCGGCGCGGGCGGCCAGCACGTCAACAAAACCGATAGCGCGGTGCGGCTGACGCATATTCCCACCGGCATCGCCGTGGCCTGCCAGCAGGAGCGCAGCCAGCACAAAAACCGCGCCATGGCGTGGGATATGCTGCGCGCACGGCTCTACGAAGTGGAACTGCAAAAGCGCGAAGCCGAAGCGCAGAAGCTAGAAGATTCCAAAACCGAAATCGGCTGGGGGCGGCAAATCCGCTCGTACGTGCTGCAGCCGTATCAGATGGTGAA
>DAOMPU010000424.1:0-2305 GCA_035444925.1 Terricaulis sp.
CGAGATCGACGCCGCTGAAATCGAACGTTTCGAGGTCTTTGCATTTGAGGGTTTTCTCGCCGTAGCTCACCTCAACCCCGACAGACCGGCGCGAGGCGATGGCGATCACCTCGTCGGCCGGGAACAGCCGTTCGTGCAGGATTTCGAGCATTTCGCGGCCCACATTTCCCGTGGCGCCGACGACAGCTACGCGCAGACCCATGCCTTCACCCTCCAACGGCGCCTTTCCGCGCCGGAACAAGCGCCCAGATAGGCCGGTTTCCCGGCGTTTCCAAGGCGCGACACCTAAAGACAGCCCCCTGCCGGCGCGCTAGCATCAGCACGCCGGGGGGACCAATGGCCGACCAGACGTTCGAGTATTTCAAACTGCTCGTGGAAGAAGTGCGCGACGCCAAACGTGCGCGGCGCGAGTTGTCCAACACGTTCATGACCGTGAACCTCGCCGGCGTCGGCGCGCTGGCCTTCCTGGCCGGCGGCAATTCGGGGCTCGACCCCGCTTTGTTTGCGTGGTGCGCCTTCGCCCTGGCGCTGATCTGCGTGATCTGGCGCACGTCCAATTCGTATTACATCGTGCTGCTCGGCGCGAAATACCGCGAGGTTTACGCGCTTGAGCAAGCGCTCGGCATGAGCGCTTTGCGCGACGAGTATGGCTCCATCCAAAGCAAACGCGCGATCGCCAAATGGTTTTCGCTCGAACGCGCCATGCCGTTCCTGTTCATGCTTGGCTACGCCGTGTTCTTCGCCGTGCAGCTTGGCGGCGACAACGTCGCTGCGCTCTGGGCGAACGTGCAAAGCTTCTTGAGCGACCTGCTTACGCGGATCGGCGTGCGTTAGCGCGGGAGCGGCGGCGGCGTTCAATGCACCGCCGCCACGCGCACGCCGAGGCCGACCTCACGCCGCTCGGGCGCGTAGCGCATGCGCTTCACCGTCGCGCGCGCGCCGCGGCCAAGCGAGTACGCCTCTTCGGTTTCGCCGGTATAGGCAAAGCCGCCCTTTTGCAGCACGCGCCCAGAGGCGGGATTGTCGATGAAATGCCCCGCGTGCAACGCGCCGAGGCTCTTCGCTTGGGCGACAAAAGCTTCGAGCGCTTCGGTGGCGAAGCCGTGCCCCCAAAAGGGACGGCCGACCCAATAGCCGATCTCGAATCCATCCGCGCGCTTGTGGGCGCCGATCATGCCGATCAGCCCCTCGCCTTCCAGATCGGCGGCGAACACAAAATCCTCACCGAGCGGGGCGCGCGCGCGCAGCGTCATGATCCAGCCTTCGGCGGCGACGGGCAGATACGGCACGGGCGCGCGCAAAATCATGCGCGCCACTTTGGGATCGCCGGCAAAGCGCGCGATCGCGGCCGCATCCGCCATGCGCGGCGCCCTCAGGCGCAGCCTATTTGTCTCGATCTCGATCACGTCCCGCATTGGAGCCTCCGGCTCGTTCAACGCGTGGGGCAAAGAAAATGGGGCGCCTTGATCCGGGCGCCCCACGCTTCGTCGTGGATCCGGATCGCCCTTGTCAGGCGATCCGGAAATTTTCTTCCGTCTCGCCTATTCCGCCGCTGCCATAATCGGCGCGATGGATACGTAGGTGCGGCCATCACGTTTGGTCGCGAACGCCACCTTGCCCTGACAAAGGGCAAAGAGCGTGTGATCGCGGCCAAGGCCGACGTTCGAACCGGGATGGAATTTGGTGCCGCGCTGGCGCACGAGAATCTCGCCGCCATTGACGGCTTGGCCGCCAAAACGCTTCACGCCCAGACGCTGACCCGGCGAGTCGCGCCCGTTACGGGAGCTGCCGCCTGCTTTTTTGTGAGCCATGACGCCCTCTTATTCCTTGCCGCCGATGGCGGTGATTTGAATGTGGCTTTCCTGCTGGCGATGGCCAGCCTTGCGGCGATAGGTGTTGCGACGGCGCTTCTTGAACACCGTGATCTTCTCGCCCTTCTTGGTCTCGACCAGCTTGCCGGTGACGGCCACGCCCGCGAGGTCCTTGCCGAGCTTCACGGCCTTGCCGTCGCCCGTCATCAGCACGTCCTTGAACGTGACCTTATCGCCGGCTTTGCCTTCGAGCTTTTCCACGACGATCACGTCGTCCTTGGCCACCCGGTATTGCTTGCCGCCCGTCTTGATTACCGCGAACATTGTCTACCTGCCTGGGGCAAGACGGCCCTTTCGGGGGCCCGGCCCAAAATACATGCGCGCCCGGACGCAGCTCGCCCGGGCGGGGAGCGGGGATATAGAGGCAGAGGGGGCGAGGCGTCAACCGCGTTTGGGGCGCTTTGGGCGGGTTTTATCCGCGGATTTCCCGGGTT
>DAOMPU010000425.1:0-2298 GCA_035444925.1 Terricaulis sp.
AAGCGCGCGAGCGCGAAGGAGGGAGAGCGGGACGCGCCGGGCGCGGCGCGCAAAGATAAAGTGTTGTGGTGGTGCGTCTGGCGCGTCCCACACGGTTTGTTTTCGCGCCGGCGCGGACGTGCAGCGTTCAGTGTCGCCCTGGGTGGCCATGCGTTGATGAGACAGCTTGCGGCGGGGCCTGCTCCCCCTGACGGATCGATCGCTTGATCCGCCACCGTGCTGCGACGCTGGGTATCCAGGCGCGCTTAGCGCCTTGTTCGCGTTCCCGGCGCGCGTGCGATGTGCGCACCATACGCACATACGGACCTTCGGCTTTCCTGTTTCTCACCGAAGCAACGATCTTGGATGTCGCCACCTTCAATCGCATCACGCTCAAACCGTGTTCCGATGACGTTTGACTTGGTGTCGACAACCGCCTCCCTCATCAGAACGGGGCGAGTATCGCATGCGCTGAAATCGGTCGGATAGATTCCCGACTCCCCCTCCCCTTCGAGGGGAGGGGGTTGGGGGGCGGGGTGAAGCGCGGTGTTTGAGGGGAAGCGCGAAAAGCCTTAAATGACGCGGAAAATCGTGCGGGCTTTATTCTGAGCCGACGGAGCTTCACCCCGCCCCCTGCCCCCTCCCCTCAAGGGGAGGGGGTGGATAGAGCCGCGCTCTATCCCCGCTTTTAGTGCGTCAGCGCCGCGCGCAGGGCTTCCAGGCGCGCGAAGCGTGCGGCGGCGGCTTCGCGTTTGGCGTCGCTGTTGGCGTCGCGCAAATCTTCCTGCGCGATTTTCAGATCGGCTTCGAGCTGGCCCGCATCCACGCTGGCCAGGTCAATCGCTTCTTCCGCCAACACGGTGAGCCCTTCGGGCGTCACGTCGGCGAAGCCGCCATTGACGAAGATGCGCCGCACCTCGCCCCCATCGATCACTTTGAGCGCGCCGGCTTTCAGCGTGCTCATGAACGGCGCGTGGCCGGGCAGCACGCCGAACTCGCCTTCCGCGCCCGGCGCCACCACGTGATCGACCTCGCCATGGAACACTTCGCGTTCCGGCGAGACGAGAGCGAAGTTCAGCTTATCGGCCATGAATTAGAACCAACCTTTTTTCTTCTTCTTCTCCGGCTCCGGCGGCGGCGCGGGCGGAGGCGCCGCCGGGCGCGGGGCGGCGGCTTGCGGCGCGGGCTGCGGCGGGGCCGCGGCTTGCGGCGCACGCTGCGGCTGCGGCGGCGCAGAGACAGGCTGGCCCGTCTTTGCGTCTACGGGCGAGCCGCCCTGCGGCGCGCCGCGCACATTGGGGCTTGGCCCGAGCTTATCGACAAACCAATTCATCGCGTCCCCTCCGTCTTGCGAGGCTCCCGCTTAAGCGGCCTCGGCGGCCAGACGTTGCGCTTTTGCGATCGCGTCTTCAATAGTCCCGACCATGTAGAAGGCCGGCTCGGGCAAGTGGTCGTAATCGCCTTCCACCAGGCCCTTGAAGCCGCGGATCGTGTCCTTCAGGTCGCACAGCACGCCGGGCGAGCCGGTAAAGGCTTCCGCGACGTGGAACGGCTGGCTGAGGAAGCGCTCGATCTTGCGGGCGCGGGCGACGACGAGTTTGTCGTCTTCTGACAATTCGTCCATGCCGAGAATGGCGATGATGTCCTGCAGCGCCTTGTAACGTTGCAGCGTTTCCTGCACGCGGCGCGCGACGTTGTAATGCTCCTCGCCGACCACGTTCGGATCGAGGATGCGCGAGGTCGAGTCGAGCGGATCAACCGCGGGATAGATGCCCTTGGCGGCGATGTCGCGCGAGAGCACGGTGGTGGCGTCCAAGTGCGCGAACGAGGTGGCCGGCGCGGGGTCGGTCAAGTCGTCGGCGGGGACGTAGATGGCTTGCACCGAGGTAATGGAGCCCTTCGTGGTAGAGGTGATGCGCTCTTGCATGGCGCCCATTTCGGTCGCCAGCGTCGGCTGATAGCCGACCGCCGAAGGAATACGGCCGAGCAGCGCCGACACTTCCGAGCCCGCTTGCGTGAAGCGGAACACGTTGTCGACGAAGAACAGAATGTCCTTGCCCTGATCGCGGAAATGCTCCGCGATGGTGAGCCCTGAGAGCGCCACGCGCGCGCGCGCGCCGGGCGGTTCGTTCATCTGGCCGAACACGAGCGCACAACGGCTGCCTTGGCCCCCGCCGTGCTTGTTCACGCCGGACTCGATCATCTCGTGATAGAGGTCGTTGCCTTCGCGCGTGCGCTCGCCCACGCCGGCGAACACGGAATAACCGCCATACGCCTTGGCGATGTTGTTGATCAGCTCTTGGATCAGCACCGTCTTGC
>DAOMPU010000426.1:0-2294 GCA_035444925.1 Terricaulis sp.
CGGCCTGCCGACCTGGGGCGTGCTGATCGCGCTGGCGCATGAAGGCCAGCCAATTCTTGGCGTGATGGATCAGCCCTATCTGGATGAGCGCTATCGCGGCCACGCCACGGCGGACGCGCGCGCGGCCAGCCTCACCGCGCGCGGGCAAACCCGCGCGCTCAAAACCCGCGCCTGCGCCGGCTTGCGCGACGCGATCCTCTGCACCACCGATCCGTACTTGTTTCACGGCGAAGAAGCGCAAGCTTTCGCGCGCGCGCGCGTCGCTGTAAAACTCACCCGCTACGGCTATGATTGCTACGCTTACGCGATGACCGCGCTTGGCGGCGTCGATCTCGTGATCGAAAGCGGGCTCAAAGCGTTCGACATCGCCGCCCTCATCCCCATCCTCACAGCCGCCGGCGGCGGCGTGTGCGCGTGGGATGGCGGCGAGGGGAGCCAAGGCGGCCGCGTGCTCGCCTACGGCGATGTGCGCGTGCGGGACGAAGCAATGCAAAAGCTGGCGGGCGCTTAAGCCTCCGTCGCCGTCCCCGCCAGCACGCGGCGCAGCGCGTCTTCGAACACTTCCGGCGCCTGCGCGCCTTGGATCAGCCAGCGTTGATTGATGATGACGGAGGGCACGGCCTGGATGCCGTTGGCGCGCCACATCTGCAGTTCGTCGCGCACCTCCTGCGCATATTCATCCGACGCCAGGATTTCCCGCGCCCGCACGCTATCGAGCCCGGCATCGGCCGCTGCTTCCGCCAACACTTTGTGATCGCTCACATTGCGCCCATCGGTGAAGTTCGCGGTGAACAGCGCCTCCTTCAGCCGCAGCTGCTTGCCCTCGAGGCTCGCCCAATGCATTAGGCGATGCGCGTCAAACGTATTCCAGATGCGGCTCTCGGGGCCGTAATTGAAGATGAAGCCGAATTGCGCGCCGTTCTCCTTGATCGCCTCGCGCACCTGGGCCGAGCGCTCGGCCGTCGAGCCGTATTTGCGCATCACGTGCTCGGTGGTGTTTTCGCCTTCGGGCGCCATGCCGGGGTTGAGCTCGAACGGCTGAAAGTGCAGCTCCGCCGGCGCGCCCACGCGCCCCAGCGCCACGCCCAGCGAACGCAGCCCAACCACGCACCAGGGGCACGCGATGTCGGAGATAAAATCAATGCGCAGCGTTTCGGCCATCAGCGATAAAACTCCGTGCGCCGGTCGCGGAAGAAGCCCCACGCGGCGCGGTGGCGGTTCAGAAAATCGAGATCAAATTCGTGCGTCAGCACGCCCTCTTCGCTATCGCCGAATTGCGCGACCAGATCGCCGCGATGATTGGCGATGAACGAATGCCCGTAATAGGCCTGCCGGCGATCGCCCAGCACTTCGAGCCCGATCCGGTTGGCCGCGACCACCGGGATCACGTTCGACACCGCATGCCCCACCATGGCGCGCCGCCACGGCTCGCGCGTGTCGAGTTCTGAATCGTGCGGCTCGCTGCCGATCGCGGTGGGGAAGAACAGCACGTCCGCGCCCTCCACCGCCATCGCGCGCGCGGTTTCGGGAAACCATTGGTCCCAGCAAATGCCCACGCCCACGCGCCCGTGCGCGGTGTCCCACACTTTGAAGCCGGTATCGCCGGGGCGGAAATAATATTTCTCCTGATAGCCGGGGCCGTCAGGAATGTGGCTCTTGCGATAAACGCCGAGCTGCTTTCCGTCCGCATCGAGCATGACGATCGAATTATAAAATTGCGGGCCGTCCTTCTCGAAGATCGAGACAGGAATAGCCACGCCCAATTCTTTCGCGACGGGCTGAAGCGCCGTCACGCACGGATGCGTCGCGGCCGGGAAGGCGTGTTCGAACCATTGCTCTTCCTGGCTCACGCAAAAGTACGGGCCTTGGTAAAGCTCCGGCGGCAGCACCACCTGCGCGCCACGCTTGGCCGCTTCGCGCACATGCCTTTCCACCTTGGCGATGTTGGCGTTCATGTCCGCGCCGAACGAGGCCTGGATCGCCGCCACCGAAATCGTCTTCGCCATCAAGCTTGCCCTTTCGCCCACCTACATAGGAAGCGCCGCGCGTAAATCACGCCGGCTCCTGCTGCGTGATGCAATGGAACGAGCCTCCGCCCGTCAGGATCGCGTTAGAGGATACGCCCAGCAACTTGCGCCCCGGAAACGCCGGCGCCAGCGCCTTGAGCGCATCATCGCCGCTATCGGAATAGATCGGCACGACCACCGCGCCGTTGCCGATGATGAAATTCATGTGGCTCGCCGGCACGGGCTCGCCTTCATCGTCGATCACCAGGCCCGCTGAAGGAATACGGA
>DAOMPU010000427.1:0-2290 GCA_035444925.1 Terricaulis sp.
GCGTAGAGCTCCACGCCCATGAAGCGGTTTTTCTCCCACTTGCCGGCCTGCGTGCTCACGTCCGCGGCGGCGAGCTGGCGCGCGGCGGCGAACATCAGCGCGATCGCGTGCTCGGCGGTGGTGATCGAATTGCCGAACGGCGTGTTCATCACCACGATCCCCTTGGCGGTGGCGGCGGGAATATCGACGTTATCGACGCCGATGCCGGCGCGGCCGATCACTTTGAGATTGGTCGCCGCGGCGATGATGTCCGGCTTCACCTTGGTGGCCGAGCGGATGGCGAGGCCGTCATATTGCCCGATGATTTCGCGCAGGCGCGCCGCATCGGGGCCGAGTTGCGGCTGGAAATCCACCTCAACGCCGCGCTGCTTGAAGATTTCAACGGCGGCGGGCGAAAGTTCGTCGCTGATCAGGACTTTGGGCATCGGAAGCTTCCTTGCGAAATTCGGTGTCGTTCAATCTTTGTGACGGCCCACGCCGTCGCCGCTGGCGATCCAACGGCGCGCGCGGTTGATCTGCATTTTGGCGTCGACCTCGCCGGCCAGATCCTTGCCGATCAGCCCGCAGAGCCGATGCAGCAGGATCATCACGTCGGCGGCTTCCTTGCCGATCTCATCGCCATCGCCCGCGCGCACGGCGGCGTCGAGTTCTTCAAACTCCAGCCGCGCGCGCGCCACGAGCACGGCGAAATCGGAAACGGCGCCGAACGTCTCCGCGCCCCAATCGGCGATGCTTGCGCTGGTTTCACGCGCCATCGGCGCTCTCCCAATCCTCGCGATCGAGCCGATGCACGAGGCAATCGTCCGCTTCAAAGAAACGCCGGCCGATGACCTTGAAGCCAAGCCGCTGATAAAAACGATGCGCGTTGCGATTGCTGTTGAGCGGATCGATGATGATCGCCGTTACCGCCGGATCGGCGAAGCATTGATCGATCACCGCCCGCATCATGCGCGCGCCGTGGCCGCCATTGCGATCGCCCGCGTCGCCGATCCAAATGTCGATCGCGCGCCGGTTCGGCTCGGATTCGCCCCAATAATGCGTGGGCTCAAGATGGGGATCGATCACTTGCATGCCGGCGATCGGCCGGCCCGCAAGCTCCACGATGTAATAGCAGCTTACATCCGAATTCGCGGCGATCTCGTCCGGCCAGATCGCGCCGCCGAACGCCTGTTCGGCGTTCGGATCGTCGCTGGTGCAGGCGATCACATCAGGATCGACATCCCAGCGCTCAAGCATTGGAACGTCGGCGAGCGTGGCGACGCGGATGGTCAGCGCCGCATCGCCCTCTCCGACATGGAGCGGGGGCCACATCACGCTGGACATGGGGCTCAAGCCGCTTGCGCGAGATCAGCGGCCAGCGTGTGAAACGCCCACTCGATCCAGGGGATCAGCGCCGCGACATCGCCCGCATCCACCGTGGCGCCGCACCAGATGCGCAGGCCCGGCGGGGCCGAGCGATAAGAGGCCGCATCCAGCGCCACGCCCTCTTTCTCCAGCAGCGAAGCGAGCTTCTTGGCGAACTCGGCTTGCGCCTCTTCGTTCAAAGACGCCACGCGCGGATCGACGATCTTGAGGCAAACGCCAGTGTTGGAGCGCGTTTCCGCGCTTTGCGCCAGATTGGCGATCCACGGCGTTTGATCGACCCAATCGTGCAGCACCTTGGCGTTCGCATCGGCGCGCACATGCAGCGCCTTCAAGCCGCCGATGCTTTCGCCCCATTTCAGCGTGTCGATATAATCTTCCACCGCCAGCATAGAGGGCGTGTTGATGGTGGCGCCTTCGAACAATTCAGCGTCCAGCTTGCCCTTCTTGGTCATGCGGAACAGCTTGGGCAGCGGCCGATCGGGCGTGTAGCTTTCCAGGCGCGCCACCGCGCGCGGGGAAAGGATCAGCATGCCGTGCGCGGCCTCCCCGCCCATCACCTTCTGCCAGGAGAAGGTCAGCACATCGCACTTGGCCCAATCGATCGGCTGCGCGAACGCGGCGCTGGTGGCGTCGTTGATGGTGATCCCTTCACGATCCGCCGCGATCCAATCGAAATTGGGAATGCGCGCGCCGGCGGTGGTGCCGTTTTGCGTAAAGATGATGTCGGCGTGTTTGCGCGCCTTGGCGAAATCCGGCAGCGCGCCATAGGGGCGCGCGACGTGCAAGGCGGCGTCAATCTTCAGCGCTTTCGCGTCCGTCACCCATTCTTCGCCGAAGCTTTCCCAGGCGAACACATCGACCGGGCGCTCCCCCAGCATCGACCACATCGCCATCTCCACCGCCCCGGTGTCGGAGGCGGGCACGA
>DAOMPU010000428.1:0-2289 GCA_035444925.1 Terricaulis sp.
TCGTGGGCCAACCATCCGGGGCTGATTGGCGCGGCGGGCTTGCAGCAAGTGGACGTCAAATTCTTCGATGTCGCCGAGCAGCGCATCGAGATCGCGCCGCTTCTGGAAGCAATTAGCGCGCTTTCGCCGGGCGATTCCGTGCTGCTGCAAGGCTGCTGCCACAATCCGCTAGGCGCGGATTTCGATGCGGCGCAATGGGCGGCGCTGGCGAAAGCGTGCGCGGATGCACACGTCGTCCCGTTTGTCGATGTGGCCTATCTCGGCTTCGGCGATGGGTTGGAGCAGGACGCCGCAGGCGTGCGCCACATCCTGGCCAGCGTGCCGAACGTGGTCGTCGCGCTTTCGGGCGCCAAATCGTTTGGGGTTTATCGCGAACGCGTCGGCGCGCTTTATGTGAAAGCCGCGCCCGAGGCCGCAACGGCCGTGCAGAGCAATCTTTATGCGCTGGCGCGCACCAATTATTCCATGCCGCCCGACCATGGCGCGGCGTGCGTGCGCACGGTGCTGGCCGATCCGGCGCTGCGCAAGCTTTGGGCCGATGAGTTGGAGGGCATTCGCCAGCACATGCTGAAAACGCGCGCGGCGCTGGCTGCTTCGCGCGTGAACGCGCTGCCGATGCAGCTGATCGCCAGGCAGAAAGGCATGTTCTCGACGCTGCCGCTTTCGCTCGCGCAAATCGAAACGCTGCGCAACGCGTACGGAATCTACATGACCGATTCCGGCCGCATCAACGTGGCTGGATTACCCGAAAACGAAATGGCGCGCTTTCTTGAAGGCTTGCGCGCGGTGACCGCTTAAGCAGCGTAGATCGCGCGAACATGGCCATCGGTGTAGCCGAGGATGCGGCGTTGGCCTCCCGGCCAGGTAGTGAGATCTATCACGAAGCGCAGGCCGTTTTCCACGCCGTCCGTCACCGCTTCCGGCTCTAGCCGCACCCAGGCGAGCGGGGCTTGTGCTGTGGCGCCTGCGCCAGCGCGTTGAATGGCGCCGACGATCGCTTCGCGCGCTGCGCGCGGGGGATATTGCAGGAACACCGAATGATAAACGATCGTTGCGCTATCATTGGCGCGCGCGGCGAGCTTTTGTGCGAGCCATTCGGCCGCGTCAGCGCGATCAACGCGCGTATCGTGCTGCAAGGCAAGCGCGACTGCGCCGTCAAAGCGCGCAAGCCGATCGGGCTGATCGGGCCAGATGTAGGATTTGAGCTGCAGGCGCGCGGCTTCATCGCGAATATCGAGCGGGTTGAGATCGCAAGCCGCGCGATGGCGCACGTTGATCTCCCCCAGCGGCGGCGGCGCGCCATGCCAAGCGGTGTCGATCACAACCGGGCTCTCGCGCCCCCACGCCCAGGAATCCGTGCGATAGGCGAAGCGATCCCAGTTTCGATTGAGCCCCGCGCTGGCGCCGATCTCCAGCATATCCACCGGCCCGCGCCACGTTTCAGCGAACGCGAGAAATCCCGCGAGCAGCGCGATGGCGCGGCGCGTTTCGTTGGTTTGCGGCGGCGAGCGCAAAAACGCGCGCACCCAATCGTGTTCGCGCGCGAGAAAATCGCGCGCGGCGGGCCAAATCTCCTCCATGCGCCACTCGGCGCGATGCGGCGGATAAAGCACCGCGAGCGCGGGATCGCGCCCGTTGAGTACGGCGGCATGCAACGCACCAGCGAGCCGCAGCCCGAGCGCATCGGCGCGCGGATTGGTGCTCCAATCGGCGACTAGAGCAGACGTTGGCCCGCCAGCGCGAATATCCTCCGCCGCATGCAGCAAAAGCGCGCTCGTGAACGGCGAACCATAAGCCGCGCAGAAACTTGCCTGCTCCTCAAAATGGCCGAGGACGCGATCGAGGCTCACGCCCGCTCCACGCAAAGCGCGATGCCTTCGCCGCCGCCGATGCAAAGCGAGGCGACGCCGCGTTTGGCGCCGCGATCTTCCATCGCCGCCAGCAGCGTGACGAGCACGCGCGCGCCCGATGCGCCGATCGGATGGCCCAGCGCGCAGGCGCCGCCGTTCACGTTGACCTTATCGTGGCCGATGCCAAGCTCTTTCATCGCGATCATCGGCACGATGGCGAAGGCTTCGTTGATCTCCCAGAGATCGACATCGCCCACCTTCCAGCCCGCGCGCTCAAGCGCCTTTTGGATGGCAGGCACCGGCGCGGTGGTGAATTGCGAAGGCTCGTGCGCAAACGAGGCTTGCGCGACGATGCGGCCAAGAATTTTCTTGCCCTGCTTTTCCGCATCCGATTTCCGCATCAACACCAAAGCCGCAGCGCCATCGGAGATGGCGGAGG
>DAOMPU010000429.1:0-2278 GCA_035444925.1 Terricaulis sp.
CATGCGCCGTCAGCGAGCGTATAACTCGCCCCGTGTGCGCCGCAGACAAGATAGCGCCCTTCCTGCACCAGCACGCGCCCATCGGCGCGCTGCAGCGGGTAATCCGCGTGCGTGCAGCGATTGAGGAACGCCCGCACGTGTGCGCCGCGCCGCGTGAGGATCAGCGAAACCCCGCCAGCATCGGCGATGAGCGCGCCAGGATCGGCGATGTCGTCGCGCCGCGCCAACAACAAGCCCGAAGCGGGCGCGCTCATACGCCCTCGGCTTTGAACGGGCGCGAGAGCAATTGCGTGATCGCCTCATCGATGCTGATGCGTTCGGCGATGATCGCCTCCACCGCTGCGCAGATCGGCATTTCCACGCCATGCTTGCGCGCCAGCGCCATCACGGCCGGCGCGCTTTCCACGCCTTCAGCCACGCTGCGCCGCTCGCCCAGCACGTCCTTCAGCGCACGCCCCGCGCCGAGCGCGGCGCCCAGCGAGGTGTTGCGCGAGGTGAGCGAGGCGCAGGTCAGCACCAAATCGCCCAAGCCGCAAAGGCCAGATAGCGTTTCCGCCTTGGCGCCCATGGCGAGGCCAAGGCGCGTCAGCTCCGCAAAGCCGCGCGTGATCAAAGCGGCGCGCGCGCCGTCGCCCAGCTTGCGCCCTTCCGCCATGCCGCAGGCGATCGCGATGACGTTCTTGAGCGCGCCGCCGATCTCCGCGCCGATCAGATCGTCGGCCACGTAGGGACGAAACGTCGGCAAGCCGATCGTGGCGACAATGCGCTGCGCGAATTCCGTGTCGGGGCTGGCGATGGTCACCGCCGTGGGCAGGCCGCGCGCCACATCCTTGGCGAAGCCGGGCCCGGAGAGCACCGCCGGCATCACGCCCGGCAGCGTCTCGGCCAGCACGTCGGTCATCAGCGCCAGCGTGCCGCGCTCCACGCCCTTGGCGCAGAGCACCACGCGCGCGCCCGGCTTGAGATGCGGGGCCAGCGCCGTCAGCACCGCGCGCATGTGCTGGGCGGGCGGCACGGCCAGGATCAGCTCGGCCTTGGCCGCTTCGGCAAAGTCCGTCGTGGCGCGGAGCGCCGGGTTGAGCGGGATGCCGGGCAAGAACAGCGCGTTCTCGTGGCGGGTGTTGACCGCCTCGGCCACCTCGTCCTCGCGCGCCCAGAGCGTAACCTCGCGCCGCGCCGCCGCGGCCACTTGCGCCAAAGCCGTGCCCCAGGCGCCGGCGCCGAGCACGGCAACGCTGTTGTAGGGCTGAGTCACCGCTCTGAATCCTTCATTGATCGTTCAGCCAAAACCGGATACCTTGTAGGGATGGACGAGAAATCCGCCACGCGCGACCGCATACTCCAAGCCGCGATCAACCGCATCAAGCATTACGGCTACGGCAAAACCACCATGGCCGAGATCGCGGCCGATTGCGACATGTCGCCTGGCAACATCTATCGCTTCTTCGAGGCCAAGATCGACATCGCCGAAGCGATGGCCCGCAAGCATTACGCCGAGGAGCAGGCCGATCTTTCCGCCATCGCGCGCCGCAAGGATATGGCCGCAGATAAACGGCTGCGCGAGATCTTCTTCAAGCGTCTGCGCGATTCCTATTGTTTGCTGGAAGAAAGCGCGAAAATCATGGAAATCGCCGAGGTTCTGCACCGCGAGCGGCCCATGTTCGCCAATGAACAATTGGCGCTTGAGCGCGTCTTCCTGATCGCGGTGCTGGAGGACGGGGAGAAAGCCGGCATTTTCGCGCCTGGCGATCACGCCTTCGCCGCCGAGATGATGCAGGCCGCCACCATGAAATTCGGCGTGCCCCAACTCTTCTCGCAACTGACGCTGCCGAAGTTGGAGCGCGAACTGGAAGGGGTTTTGAACCTCGTTCTCAACGGGCTTTACGTCCGCGAAGGCGCAGCCCCCGCCGCCGGCGCGCGGGCGCGGGAATCCGCCGAAGCTTAAATCGGCGCAATCTGTGAACGAAAACGATTTTATTCATTGATCATTCCCAAGGGTGGTGGTACATAAGGCGCATCAACGCTTTCGGAGCCGCCCGCCATGACCGCCCTTCGCCCCTCTTCGATCCTGATGACCACCTTCGTGTTCGCCGCCGCCGCCTTGTTCGCCGCGGCCGCCGCCCCGCTTCTGCAGATCGCCGCGCAAGTGGTGATCTAACCCGCCCGACGGCGCGCCTCCCAGAGCGCCGGAAGGTTCTTTTGCAGGCGCGAAGGAAACCCCTTCGCGCCTCTTTTTTGCCTGCATTAATGGGATGAAATTAACGATCTCCATGCAAAT
>DAOMPU010000430.1:0-2255 GCA_035444925.1 Terricaulis sp.
CTGGCTTTACGCCGGCCGGGCTCGTCGTCGAGATCGAATGACTCACTCATGCAAAATCCGATGCGTCGGCGCGGGCGCGCGAAGGCGGCCGGGCGACCTCAAGAATGGGGACGAGAAGCTGGAAACGGAACGGAGATGGTCCGATCAACGAAAGCCAGCACGGCTCGGCGAACGGTTTTCCGCGCCCGCGTTGTGGATCGGCTCCACAAAGCATTTGCGGAAATTCGGAGCGGAAACCGCGGTGCGCGGCTTCAAGGCTCAACGGCTGCCGTTCGCGGCGCCGTGCGATTTAATCGCGGGGCTTTCGGATGACCATCATCAACGCTTCTCCCTTGTGGGACGCCTGAGATAGCGCCGCATCGCGCTTGCGTAAAGGCGAAGCGGCGCGCATTACGCCGATGTGAGCGAAGATTTGAAGCCCGCCGACGCCTTGCGCCGCCATTGGACGGACCAACTCCCCCCCGCATGGAAGCCGTTTGCGCAGCTTTCGCGGCTCGATCGGCCGATCGGGTGGCAATTGCTGCTGCTGCCGTGCCTGATGGGGCTGGCGATTTCGCGCACCGGGTACGGGTTTTTCGAGATCGATTTCATGTTCGCGCTGGCCTTCTTCGCGGGCGCGGTGGCGATGCGCGGTGCGGGCTGCACCTATAACGACATTCTGGACCGCGATATCGACGCGCAGGTGGAGCGCACGCGGCTTCGCCCCCTGCCCTCGGGCGCGGTGAAGCTGTGGCAGGCGTGGGCGTGGCTGGGCGTGCAATGCCTGGTGGGGCTTGCGGCGCTGATGGCGTTTCCGCGCTTTGCGCAATACATCGCGCTGGGGGCGCTGCCGCTGGTGGCGCTTTATCCGCTGATGAAGCGCATCACCTGGTGGCCGCAGGCGTGGCTGGGGCTGGTGTTTTCCTGGGGCGCGCTGGTGGGCGGGGCGGCGACCGCGTGGCCTGCGCATATGCCGTGGGAGAATGTAGCGCTCTATGCCGGCTGCATTCTTTGGACCATCGCGTACGACACGATCTACGCGCTGCAAGATCGCGAGGATGACGCGCTGGTGGGCGTGCGCTCCACCGCGCGCTTGTTTGGCGATCAATGGCGCTTTTGGGTGACGCTGTTTTACATCGGCGCGCTGTTCCTCTGGGCCGTCGCCGGCGCGCTGGCAGGGGCGAGCACGTTTGCATTCGTGATGCTGGCGTGGCTCGGCGTATTGGTGTGGCTGATGCTGAACCGGATCGATGAAAGCGTCCCCGAAAGTTCGCTGGCCGCGTTCAAGCGCAATGCGCTGATCGGCATCGGCGTGCTGATCGCATTTTCGGCCGAGCCGATCGGACGCACGTTGCGGCCGTTTGCGGGCGACAACATGGATTGGGTGATCGGCGGCCTGCTGGCGGCGGGGCTGAGCATCTGGACGTTCGGCTTTGGCGATTGGCTGCAAAGGAGGATCGAGCTTGACCGTGCTGATGATTAGCGCCGCAACCATCCTCGCCATCGGCGCGGCGCTTTGCGCGTGGGCGATGTGGATGTGGTTGCGCGTGGTGGAAGAAGGCAAAAACGTCAAGCGCCTGCCGAAGGACGCGCCATGAACCCGGCTGAACAGCATCTTTCCGGCATCTGCAAGCGCTTCGCCAAAGTGCTGCCGGGGCATGAGCCCTTTCCTGTCAAATTTCCGAAGAAGCGCGATCCGTATCAGGCGCTGGTGCGCGCGGTGGTGTTTCAGCAGCTTTCCGGCAAAGCGGCGAACACGATCCACACGCGCATGCTGGCGCTGTTTCCTGATGTGGAGCACCCCGAGCCGGCGCAGCTGGTGAAAGCCAAGCCTGAGCTGCTGCGCAGCGCGGGGCTTTCGCGCCAGAAGATCGCGGCGATCCAGGATGTGGCGGCCAAGCGCTTGGACGGCACGATCCCCGAAGCGCGCGCGCTGTCGCGCATGAAGGACGACGAGATCATCGAGCGCCTCACCGCCGCGCGCGGCGTGGGGCGCTGGACGGTGGAGATGTATCTCATCTTCACGCTGGGGCGCCAGGACGTGCTGCCGATCGATGATCTGGGCGTGCGCAAGGGCGCGGAGAAACTTTACCGGCGCGAATTCACGCCCAAGACGCTGGGCGCCTACGGCGAACGCTGGGCGCCCTTCCGCAGCGCGGCGGCGTGGCATTTGTGGCGCGTGGCGGATACGCAGACGCCGGAAGAGAGCAAGCGCTAGCCTCCCCTAGAGTCATTCCAGACGCGCGGAGCGCGATCTGGAACCCAGGGCAAACGCT
>DAOMPU010000431.1:0-2243 GCA_035444925.1 Terricaulis sp.
CAGGGCGGGATCGAGGTCAGCGTGCGCACCCAATTGGTGACGCCGAAAATGTTGATCCCGACATCGAACGCTTCGGGCTCAAACGCCAAGGCCGCGGCCACCATGTAGCCGCCGTACGAGCCGCCCATGACGCCGACCCGTTCGCCGTCCACCCAATCGAGCGTTTCAAGATAGCGGCGCGCATAGACGATATCTTGCAGATCGACTTCGCCGTGGCGGCGATCGTCCATGTGGAAGAAGGTTTTGCCATAGCCGGACGAGCCGCGATTGTTGGCCGCGAACACGGCGTAGCCGTGGTTCACAAGGTGTTGGATCATGGCCGAATAGCCGCGCCGGCTTTGCCCGCCGGGGCCGCCATGCACCAGCACGATGGCCGGCGCGGGGTTCTCCGCGCTCGATCCGCGCGGGCGATAGAGGATGCCGGGAATGGCGAGGCCATCGAAGCTCGCGTAGCGCTCGACACTCGCTTCCACCAGCACGCTTTCATCGATCGCGGGATTGAGCGCATGCGTCAGGCGCGTTGCCGCGCCCGTCGCCAGCGGCGCGGTGAACACGTCGGCGGGCGAGGTGTCGGACGCTACGGTGAACGCAATCGCCGTCTCGTCGCGGTTGAAGCGCACCCCGCCCAGATCGCCGGCGGGCGCGCCGCTGAGGCGCACGTCGCGGCTGGTCTGCGTGTCGTGGATGGTCAGCGCGGTGGAGCCGTCGGCGTTCACCGCGTGCACGCGGTAGCGGCCCGAGGGCGAATAGGAAACGAACATCACGTCCCAATCGGCCGTGATCAGCGCGCTCTTTTCGCCGCTGGCGAGATCATAGCGCCAAGCCTGGTTGAACTCGCCGTGCTCGTTCGTGCCGTAGATCAGCGCTTCGCTATCGGGCGTGAAGGCGTACGCGCCGTAAGAGATATTGCCGGTGTGCTGAGTGATCAGGCGCGGCTCCCTCGCGCATGTCGCGCGCGTGCAAATTGACCAGATAGAGGTTGCTGTCGGCGCTGGTGCGCGGCGCCACGAGCGCCAGCCAGCGCCCGTTGGGGGAGATCGCGGCGATCTCCATGCCGGGGTTCTGAAAAGCGAGGCGCCGCTCGTAGGTCGCGGCGTCATATTCGTAGAGATCGAACACCTGCGGATCGCGCTCATTCGAAATGATCCAGAATGCGCCGCCATCGCCGCGCCAGGCCAGGAAATCGGCCTTGAGATTTTCGCCCGGCGTCAGATCGCGCAGCGCGCCGTCCGCTTCGCGCACGTACACATGGTCAAGCTCGTTGCCGCCTTGATCGGCGCTCACCAGCACGCGCGCGTCGTTGGGAAAATAGGAGACCGCGAAGGTGGCGTTGTCGGGCGCGTTGGTCAGCTGCTGGGCGGGGCCGCCCGCCACCGGCAGCGCGTACGCGTTGAACACCCCGCTTGAATCGTTGGCGATGAGGATGCTTTGCCCATCGGGTGAAAAACCAAGCCCGGTCGGCGCGCTCATGCCGTAGGCGGTGGTTTGGAAAAAGGCCTCGGCCGAATAGGTGGGATGCACAGCCGCAGGCTGGCTCGCGCACGAGGCCAGCGCCAGAGCGGCGAGCATGGAAAAGCTTGTTCTCATCGAAAGTTCCCCTCTGAACGCATGTTAGCGGCGCACGCAGGCGGGGGAAACTAATCTGCGGCTCCGCGTTAACTCTTTTTAGGAGAAGAAACGTGAGCCCTTATCTGCTCCGGTTGCGCCTTCGTGAGTGATGGCCGCTCCGCGCACCCCTCTCAAAGTGTTCGTCACCCAGATTGGCTTGCACGAAGTGATCGTGGCCGCGCCGAGCCAGCGGGCCGCGCTCGAGGCTTGGGGCGCCACGCGCAATCTGTTCGCCACCGGGCGCGCTTACGATACGCGCGATCCGGGCGTATGCGCCGTCGCGCTGGCCGAGCCGGGGCGCGTGTTCGCGCGCCCCATGGGCGGCGATAAGCCGTTCCGCGCCGTCGCCGCAAACGAAAAGGCCGCCGCCCGCGAGGGCGACGGCCTTCCGGATGATACGTCCAAGTAAAGCTTACTCGGCGCGCGCGGCCGGATCGTTGGTGATCGAGTTCGCGGCCAATTCCTTGGCTTGCGCCTCCGCTTCCGCGCGCTCGGCTTCCGCCGCCGACGCGATGACGTTTTCGCCCTTCGCCTGGCGCTCGGCTTCGTCAGCCGAGCGGGCCACGTTCACCTTGATGGTGGCGGAGACTTCCGCGTGCAGGCGCACGCGCACGTCATAGACGCCGATCGTCTTG